>CAYWOM010000095.1:0-6349 GCA_964459905.1 uncultured Polaribacter sp.
TTCTGCATAGGTATGCTGTACAATTTTACCATTTTCTATGTTTACGGATTCTGCTGTTGCATCTCCTAAATAAACGTCAAAAGAAATAGCTCCTTGTGCTGTTGGTGTAATTGTTACAAAACCAGTATTATCTTGCGTAATATTAAATAACGCTGCAACATCTGTTGGTGGTACAATTGTGTCTAGAAAATCTAAATTTCTTTCATTTGTACATGCATTTACTATTAAAAGTATTAGTAATGCTTTGTATATTATTTTTATTTTTTTCATATTACGATGGTTTTAATATCCTTGATTTTGTGACCAATTTCCTTGAGAAAATTGAATTTCTTCTAATGGTATTGGAAATACTTCGTTTTTGTTTGGTGAAAAACCAGTTATCTGAGCTCCTCTGCCTGTTCTAACCAAATCAAAAAATTGGTGTCCTTCTCCTACTAACTCCACTCTTCTTTCTTTATAGATAGCCGAAGTTAAATTAGTACCACCTGTGGTAATATTATTAGTTGTATTACCAAAAGCTCTTGCTCTTACTCTATTTAAATAAGTTCTTGCTTTATCATCGTCTGCACTTGTACTTCTATTAAAAGCTTCTGCAGCCATTAACAATACGTCTGCAAAACGAATAGCTCTGTAGTTATTTGGATTTGTAAGATTTAAATCTCCTGCCGCTGTAGTACTTCTTTTTCTTGGAATGTACTTTCTGTTAAAGAAACCTGTATGCTCGTACCCTGTTGTAAAAAGGGCACCTGTTGCAGTAGACCAAGCTTCTATATCTAAAATAGCAACGTCTTTACGATTGTCTCCAGCTTCGAATTGATCTACCACCTCTTGGGTTGGAACATTAAAACTGAAACCTGATGTAAATAAATCTCCATCATAACCTCTAACTCCCTGAAAACCTACAGCTACATTACCTTCACTACATTGTAAACAATCAAAACCAGCTCCTTCTGAGTCATTGTATTGTACTTCAAAAACGGCACCTGTACCATTTTCTCCTGCAAATTCAAAAATTTTGTTATAGTCAGATTCTAACATATAACCTCCATTCAGAATAACACTTTCTAAAACAGTTGACGCTTCGGTAAATTTATCTTGATACAAATATACTTTACCTAATAATGCTTCTGCTGCTCCTTTAGTTACTCTACCAACTTGTGGCGCTGTGTAAGAGAGGTTTGCTACTGCATATTGTAAATCTTGTTCTATAAGGGCATATACGTCTGCTTTTGGCGATCTTGGTATTGATTTCTCATCACCTAACACAAAACGTCCTTCTGGTTTTACCGGAATGTCTCCAAACCATTTTACTAATTCGAAATTATAGTAAGCTCTTAAAAAACGTGCTTCACCAATAATAATTTCTTTACCTGTAAAATCTGTTTTGTCTTGAAACTCTATAATATATGCAGCTCTATTAACACCACCATACATCCAACTCCAAAGATTTTGTAGTTGTGCATTTACAGCAGTGTGTGTCATATCATCTATTTGTTGATATCCAGGAACATCAGTTGCGCTTTCGCCACCAGCTAATGTATTGTTAGAGGCAATTTCGCCCATTAATACATTAATAAATGTAGATTGTAAAGGGTCATACGCTGCTACTAATGCATTGTAATAATCTGCTTCTGAGTTAAAATAAGATTCAGAATCGATTGCATAAATGTTAGCATTGTCTAAATAATCATCAGAACAAGCGTTTAGCATTACTAAACCTGTAACAAAGATGATTGCTAATTTAAATTTTTGTGTGTATTTTCTCATCTTTTATATTTTAAAATGTAACATTTAAACCTAATAAAAACTGTCTAGCAGAAGGATAGTTACCTCCATCTATTCCTGCTCCAATTGCTCCGTTATTAATTGTTGGATCGAAACCAGTATAATCAGTTAATGTAAATAAGTTATTAACCGATGTATACAATCTTAATTTAGACAACCCTACTTTTTCTAAAAGATCTGGTGAGAAGTTGTACCCAATTTGTATGTTTTGCATACGTAAGAAAGAAGCATCTTCTACAAAAAAGTCTGAAAACAATTTGTTATTGGTTGCATCATTGGTTAACCTTGGCACAGAATTACTTGTTCCTGGCCCCGTCCATCTATCTAAATAATACGCTGGTTTGTTTACGTTTGGTAAAAAACGTTCGAAATTACGAACCATATCTTTGCCAATTTCTGAATACAAATAGGCTGCAAAATCCCAGTTTTTATAAGTACCCGAAACGTTAAAGCCCATGTAGAAATCTGCTTGCGGTTTTCCAATATTTGTTCTATCGTTAATATCTATAACACCATCTTTATTAACATCTACATATCTAATATCTCCGGGTGCAGTATTGGCAGCACCTAAAGTAGCTTGTGATGGATGTGCATCTACCTCTGCTTGGGTTTGAAAAATACCATCGGTTTGTAACCCATAGAAATAACCTATTGGCTGTCCTACTTCCATTCTAGATGGAGGAAGATTTCCAATTGCAAAATCGCCGCCCTCTAAAAAAGCACCTCCTGTAACTTCGGTAACTTCATTTTCTACATACGTAACGTTGTAGGCAAAATTTAAAGAAGCATTATCAGATTCATATGCCTTGTAATTTATTGCCAATTCACCACCTGTATTTACAGAAGTACCTGCATTTACTGTAGGCGCACCGGCTCCAGGAGCACCAACACCTAACAAACCAGATACCGGAAAGTTTTCAATTAACAAGTTGTCTCTACTTTCTTCAAAATAATCTGCCACAATAGACACTTTATCATTAAATAAATTAAGATCTAAACCAATGTCTAATTTTTTGGCAGTTTCCCATTGTGATAATGGGTTTGCTAAACGACCTTGTGCAAAACCATTTACTAAAGAGCCATCAAAAACATACGTTGCCTCTCCGTCTAATAAAGATCTGTATAAATTATTACCAATTTCATTACCTAATATACCGTAACTTGCTCTTAATTTTAAGAAGCTAATAGTTTCATTATCCTGTAAAAATGCTTCATCAGAAATTTTCCAACCTGTAGTTACTGCCCAGAATTGGTCGAATCTTAAATCCTGCCCGAAAGATGAAGATCCATCTCTTCTATAAATTCCTGAAAACAAGTATTTCCCTTTATAATCGTATTGCGCCTTTCCAAAGAAAGATGTTAATCTTTTATCGTCGAAACCAGTATTTAAACTTCTTTGCTCACTTTGAGAATCTGTTAAACTGATGTCTGCAAATTCATAAGAATTATTAGGAACATCGATACCTGTAGCATATATACCATCAAACAAATCGTTTTGCACACTTGTTCCTACTGTTAATGTAGCATTGTGGTTTTCTGCAAATGTTTTTTGATAGGTAGCAAATGTTTCCCAAACAATCCTGGTAGCCGTTGTTTTAAATTGATAAACAAAACTTTGAGGTTTGTTATATACTTTACTGTTTCCGTATTCTTGTATTGGCGTAAATGAACGTTGCTTTTCATTGTAAATTTTATATCCTAAACGAGAAGTAACTGTTAAACCATCAAAAGGTTTGTAGTCTAATTTAAAGTTTCCTTCTAATCCGTTTCCATTGTTTTCACCAAAGGTATTTCTTAATAGTGATAATGGATTTACAACTTCAATTCCTAAAAAGTTATTAGTATCTTCTTCATCTACACCAAAAGTAGGTGCATAGTTTAAACCATTAAATAACAAAGAGCCATCGAAACCTTGAGAAGCACTTGTAAAAAAGTTTGTAATTAAAGAAAACTTTAGTTTTTCTGAAATATCTACTCCTAAATTTAATTTGATGTTATTTCTAATAAAATTAGATTTTTCTTTGGCAATAATACCATCTTGCTCTGTACGAGAAGCACTTAAAAAATATTTAAAATTCTCTCCTCCACCAGACAAACTTACACTATGATTAATTAAAAATGCATTGTTAAATAATTCTTCTTGCCAGTCTGTACCTAAACCTAAAGAACCAACATTAGAAAAAGGTAAAGTTTGCCCACTTGCACCATACGCTTCATTTAAAACCAATGCATATTCTGTGGCATTTAAATAATCTAACTTACGGGTGGTTTGTTGAACAGAAGCATAGGTATCATATCTAACAGTTGGCGCTTTGTTCTTTTTACCAATTTTAGTGGTAACCAAAACAACACCATTTGCACCTCTTAATCCATAAATAGCTGCTTGCGCATCTTTTAAAATAGTAATCGATTCTATATCATTTGGATTGATACTATTTAAATCTCCTTCATAACCATCTACAATTGTTAATGGTTGGTTGTTACTATTAGAACTAACCCCTCTAATTAAGATGTTTACTTTTGCACCTGGCGCACCAGAAGACAAGTTAACTGCCACACCAGAAGTTGTACCCTGTAATGCCGTAGTAGCATCTATAGGTTTTAAAGCGTCTAATGTTTCTGCTCCTACAAGAGAAACAGCACCTGTAACATCTTTTCTTTTTTGAGTACCATACCCAATAACTACAATTTCATCTAACGATTCTGCAGACTCTTCTAGAGACACATTTACTTCAGATGAATTTACAACAACTTCTTTAGGATTCATACCTAAATAATTAAACACCAAGACGGCACCTTTATTTACGTTTGACAAATTAAAGATTCCATCGAAGTCGGTTTCTGTTCCAACTGCGGTTCCTTTTACAACAACACTAACTCCTGGCAAAGTCTCACCAGTAATTGCGTCTTTAACAACACCTTTTACATTTAAAGTCTGTGCATTTATAAATACAGCAGTAAATGTAAAGAGTAATAGCATGATTATTTTTCTCATAAATAAATGTGGTTTTAGTATTTCTGTAAAAATACACTTCATACTTTACAAAATCTATAAAAAAAGACGCAACAAAAAACATACACTACAAAAAAAAACAGAAAAACCTATTAAATTAACATTTAACAAGGCTTTAACAGAAGTATTAAAGACAAAGAGAAAAACAAATAAAAATAAAGTGTTGTAGCAATGTATAGGTATTTTTTAAATAAGACAAAGTATTAGATCTCTAAAATGTAGTTTGTTAAGTTTTCATTATGATCTAGATTCATCTTTTTTCTTAGTCGATAGCGTTTAACCTCTACACTTCTTGGCGAGATATTTAACAAAGGCGCTATTTCTTTAGAAGATAAATTTAAACGGAGGTAAGCACATAATCTTAAATCATTGGGTGTTAAATCTGGGTGTTTCGATTTTATCTTCTTTAAAAATTTCTTATCAGCATTATTAAATGCTTCTTGAAACATTTTCCAATCATCTGTATTGGTAATATTTTTATCTATAATCTTTATAACCTTATCTATACTTTTTTCTTTTCCTTCTAATAGTTCCTTTTTTATACTACCTAAGAATTCATTTTTCTTAATAATACTCATTGTAGATGTTGCCAATTCTCTATTTTTACTAGCAATATCATTTTTTAATTTTTCGTTATTTAATTTTATAATTTTCTTAGAACTTTCTAACTCTCTAATTTCTAATTCTTTTTGTGCTTTGTCTATTAATTTTTCTCTTTGCTTCTTATAGTATTTTTTAGACCAGATATGCAAAACATAAAATAATAGCATAAATAAAAGGGCGTATATAACAACTAATACATTAGACACATACCAGGCTTTGTTTATTTTAAAGTTATAAATTGCTTCGTTTTTACTTAATTTCCCTGCAATAATGCCTCGTACTTTAAAAGTATAATTACCAGATGGTAAATTCTCGAACAAGATCTTTGTAGATTTAGATGGCGTACTCCAATATTTACTATGCCCCTGAAGTTGGTATTGATATTTAGTAGTAGCTATTTTATTAAAATTAGGAACACTGTAAGAAAACTCTATATTATTTTCTTTATAATTTAATCTTTTTTTTATAGATAAGTTTACTTCTTTTTTAGGTTCATCTGTTATAAAACAATTGGCATAATTTAGATGAATATTAAAATCTTTTGGCTCTTTTAAAGAATTTATATCTATTTCTAGATATCCATTAGAAGTGCCTAAAAGGTATTTTCCGTTTTTAAGATGTATAATGTTTTCATAGCCCGATGCCGCTTTTGGTATAGATTCGGAAATAGATATCGTTTTTACGGTTGGCTCGCTACTTAATTTGCCAGGCACTAAATATTTAATAGACTCATTAGAAAAAGACCACAACTGATTTTTTTGAAAATCATACACCAATCTAGCAGAAGAATAATTTTCATTTGAAATTAACTTACTATACACAGTGTCTTTTTTGAAACTGTTTTTGGTTTTACTAAATTTAAAAACGCCGTTTTTACTAGCGTATAAAACGCTATTATTATACAAAATTAAACTAGAATGAATACTTTTAGTAATTGTAGTATCTTTT
>CAYWOM010000096.1:0-6341 GCA_964459905.1 uncultured Polaribacter sp.
GCCATTAATTTTCATAAAAACAAAACCTAATCTGTTTGCCAAATACTCCATTAAGGTTGTTTTACCATAACCTGGTGGCGAAACTAACAGCAGCATCCCCATTCTGTCTGTACGTTTATTGCTACCAACGCTTCCTAATTGTTTCGATAAATTATCGCCAAACAAGGGTAAATAAACTTGGTCTATTAATTTATTTCTCACAAAAGAAGTTAACACTCTGGGTAAAAATTCTTCTAATTTTAAGCCTTCTTTTAAATCTTCTGTAACTTGGTGTTTTTCTTTTTTGTATTGATGAAAGCCTGCAATTTCAACGGTAGAAAAATGTTCTAATTGTACTACAAATTGATGGTAATCAAAAACAAATTCTTGATTTTGAATTGAAGTATGATTTCCAGATAAATCTACTATAATCTCTTCGGCATTTACGTTTACAATATTTCTTGCAGATTGGTCTTCGTATAAAAACAAACACACAATTTCATAAATATAAGCTGCATCTTTTTTATACTTTGAATCTATAAATGATGACACCCATTCTGTTGCTAAATCAATTTTATAAGCTTCATTTTTAATCAGCTGAATTTCGGTTCTTAAATTTTGAACACTTTTCTTATCTTTTAAAACTTTGGTAAATTCTTCAAATAATGTTGTGGCTTTCTGACTTACAGAAAAAGAAACTTTATCACTTAATTCTTCAAATAAATAGCTTGCAATTTTAAACTGACTAACCTCTTGATATTCTTTGATATTAACTAACTCGTTAGAAAAAATTTTATGAATTGATTTTCCTAAATCGGTAATTAACTGAAAATGACTTTCACTTTTAGGAAAAACACTTAAAACTGCTGCGGATGCTTTAATTTTTTCTGTGTAAAAAATATTTTTTTCTTCGGATAAACACTGCCAAAACAATTGTGCAAAGGCTCTAGTTTTAGGTGAAAATTTTAATAAACCTAATGAAGTTTCTTTAACTATAAATGTCTTTAAAATTTTAAACGCATCTAAATCATGTACGCCTTTTGTATAGCCTTCTGTATAACTTTTTGAAGCCACATTTTTTACCAAATCTAACACCTGTGTATCGGTTAAATTATATAAATCTTCAATAGCATTTTCTTTGGTAATTCTATAGGCTAAATAAGAGGATCGATACACGTTGTTATTTTCTGAAACAAAAGATTGATTCCAGTATTTTTCTGATTTTAATAAGATTGTATTTTCAATTTCTTGATAAAAATTTGTTCCTGTTAAATGATAAAAAAGCGATGTATCTTTATAAACAATCGTTAAATCTAAAATTTGTTTGTTTACACCAAATTTATGTTTTCCAAGCCGTATTACATTTTCTCCATCTTCATATAAATCTTGCTTGTCTTTTAGCTTTCTGGTAGCATCTTCTTTGGCGGTTTTTAAACCTGTTTCTATCATTTCTGCTTTTCCACCATCATCTAAATCATACAATTGTGTAATGATGTCTTGCAGTTTATTAATCATTAAATCCGACGCGAAATAACCATTAATTTCATTTAAAAATTTAAAACTTTCTGCTTTTTTTACAACGCCATTTAAAATTCTTTTTGCAGCAGTTTCTAAAGAAATTGCTTTCTTATTTCTAGTTTCAATAATACTACTTTTCTTTGCCTGAAAAGCGTTATAAACCTCTTCTCTTTTTTCTAAAATATCTGATATAAATTCATCATAATCTGCTAATTTACCTTCTAAATCTTCTAACTGAATGGCTACTTTATTTAGTAATTCATCTGTTTTTTCTGGCGTTGTGGCAATGTCTAAATAATTAACAATACTTTGGTCTATTAGCTTAATTTTAGAAGAAAAAGCGGCAGTTGCTTCTGCAGAACTTAACGACTTTATTTTATTTTTAATACCTGCCTTTAACTGATTAATTGTAGAAAAAATCAACGAAATAGCATCAATAATTTTGGTAGAATGAGACGTATCTTCAATTTCTAAATTAGACACAATTTCTATCAGTAATTCTAAATCGGTTACAATCTTATTTACTTCCTTTTCTAAGGCTTTTGCATTAATTACTTTTTTAATGTTTTCTAATTCGGCTTCCTTTTCTGCAACGCTATTCTGATACGGCAATAAGGCTTTTTCATTCAATAAAAAAGAAACACATCTTTGCGAAATGGTATTGGTTTGTTCTGCTAATTCCTCTTCTAATTTCACTAAATAATCTACAACTACATAACGCACTTCTTTAAAACCAATAATTTCGCCTCTTAAGGTTCTTAATTGCGATAATGCTTGCACAAAATCATCAATAATTTTAAACGATGTGCTTTTTATTTTGCCAAAAAAATGCGTTGTTTTTTTTGCTATTTCTTCGGTAATTTTAGCCGCATTTTTTCGCAACTGAACTACTTTATCAAACTCATCTATTGCGGAATTTGCTGCTAAATTTATAGCTGCTAACGGAATGGCTAATTCAAAGGTTTTGGCTTCTTTTATCCAATAGTAACTATCTGTAATATCTAAAGAATTTTTGGCAATATCTTCATACAATCCGTCATAATTATCTTCTTTATTTAGCAACGTAATTAAAACTTGGCACTCTGCCATTGCTTTTACAATATCCTTATTGCCTATTTTATATAAAAAAGAATCTTTGTGTTCAGACGCAATTTCTGCACCTTGCGTAAAAGGTGTTTGCCAAATTTGAATTACATGATGTCTTGTTTGGTCTTCTTCTGTTTTAAAATAACATAATTCGCCATTTTTTAAGAAGGTAAATCCGTTACAAATAATGGGTGTTTTTACTTCTTGTTCAATAATATTGTAAGACATTAACACAAACAACCCTGTAGATTCTTGATAAAAAACATAGAAAAAATCTTCTCCGTTTTGAGACGAAATTTTATCTTGAAATTTTAAATCTGCTAACTGGTTGTCAAAAATTTTAAACGCACCAGATTGTAAGTAATATCCGTTAGAAAAGATAACTCCTTGATCATTTGGCAGTAAAACAGCGGCGTCTTTTATTGTATTTATTTTCTTAACCTCTTGTATTTTATGATTGTACACAAAATAACGTGTGTTTTCTTGAAATGGTTTTATTTCTAAAACAATTAAGTTTCCTAAATCTGCAAATCTGTATTGGCCATCATCTAAAGTTTGGTCTGCTTGTTTTACAGGTTCGTTGTAAATACCTTTTCCGTCTTCGGTATTATTTTCGATTTTTATGGTTAAATCTCCGCCAATAGTTTCAACAAAAACTTTATCTAAAATACTTATGTGTGGGTGTTTTCCATAGAAATGATTATCTCTTGTAACTTCTTGCCACTTAAATTCATACTGATTTGGAAAAACAAATTCGTGCTCACTTCTGTTATCAACATACCTTAAATTGCCATCGCTAATTAACCATTTAAAAGTTTTTATATCGCTAACGCTTTCACTTAACTGAAAAACCATGTGTAAATAATTACCAATAATGGCAAATTTGCTAAAAATGGTATTTCTATAATATTTATAAAGATTTGTAAAATCTGTAGTAAAAGTATCGTCTTTTAAAAGTGATAAACCCTTATCTATAAACTGCATTCCATCATAAGAATAAATACTAAAAACGTCTTCTAACATTACTTCTGTTCGTAGACCAAAATGCACATTATATCCAAAAATACTTAGACTGTCTATGGTAATAATATCTCTAGCAATACAGCTGTTTTCTGTATTAATTCTGTTGTTTGCAATCAGTTTGGTTTCTACGCTACCAAAAACTTTAGCGCGTTCTTTATTTAACTTTCCAAGTCTGTTTTGAAGTGCTGCTTTTTGTTTTTGAAGGCGCCCTTGAATAATTTCATACGTACCATCTTCGAGCATATTATTTTGATTTGTTTCTTCTTTTTGCATGCGGGTTTTTTACGAGATGAAATTCAAATTTAGAAAACGAACTTTCCGCCGTTTATAGACGGAAAAGTTTATTTATTAAGGTTCGTTAGTGATATTTTAACCCAACTTCTTGTCAGACAACCCTAAACCTTTGGCAAGATTCATTAAGTTAGAAAACAAGTTGCTTTCTTCTTTATCTGAAGTTTTCGATTTTAAATCCATTAAAATACTTGCTACAGAAAGATTTTTTAAATCTTCTGATGATACTTTATACTTATCTGCAAAATCTCTTACTTTTTCTAACAAATTTCCTTTTACATCGTTGCTTCCTAAAATAGCATCTTTTACATCTTGGATGTTTTCAGAATGTTTTGTCAATCTATCAAAACCTTTTGCTTTGGTAATTTGTCCAACAATCTGGTCAAAGAACATGGTTTCTCCACCAACAATATCAATATTAGCAGCTTTTAAAGCTTCTCCTATTACACTTGCTTGTGCATCTGCAATTTCTTTCTGGATATTAATTTCAGCCAAATCAACTTTTAATTCTTTGTCTAAACGTAATTTAAATTCCTCATGCTCTTTACCAACACCATCTAACTTTTTCATGGCATTTGCTTTCTCTTCTATTCCGGCTGCATCTGCCAAGGCTTTTTCTTTAATTACGGCTGCTTCTGCCATTCCTTCTTTCTGAATTGCTGCTGCTTTAGCTTCAATTCCTACGGCTTCGGCTTGCGCTTTTTTCTCTATAATTAAGGCTTCTACCATACCTTCTCGCTCATGTGCATCTGCTTTTGCATGCATTACTTGTGCCTCAGACATACCAATTGTAGCTTCTTCTTTTGCGGTTGCCTCTGCTAAAATTTTTCTTGCTTCTGCTTCTTTTTCACTAGCTTGCTTTTTGGCTAATGCTTCAATATTAATTTCTTCTGCTTGCTGTATTGCTGCTTGCTTTTGTGCCTCTGCAGCTTTGGTTGTTCTAATTAAATCTTCTTCTGCATTTCCTTCTGCAATGGTTATTTTTACTTGTTTATCTCTATCTGCAGTTTTAAAAGCCTGAATATCTTTCATGTTTTCTTGCTCTTCTACCACGCCTTTTTCTAAAACAACTCTATCGCGAATTACATCTTGAATGTTCTTTTTTTCAACTTCTAAAACTTTCTCTTTTTCAATTTGTGCTAAGGTTACAATTCGCTCTCTTTCGGTAGCTTCCAACATTCTGTCTTTTTCTACTCTTTCTGTTTCTACAACTTCTGTTCGTTGCTTATTTTTTGCGGCAACAATTACTTGACGTTGCATATTTTCTTCTGAAACTTGTAATTTTTCTTCGGTAGCAATTCTTGCAGATTCAGATTTTAAACGTTCTTCTTCAGAAACTTTTAAAATACTTGCTTCTTCTCTAGATTTAATATTGGCAATTTCTCTTTTTTGTTGTTCTTCTTTTTCTGCCAATTGCTTATCTAACTCTAAAATAGCTTCGCGTGCTTCTACATCTTGTTTGCGTATGGTTTTTTGTTCATCACGCATAATTAAATTAGATTTTACATTCTGAGCAGCTGTTAACTCAGTAATTTTTTTGATTCCTTCTGCATCTAAAATATTATCTGGTTTTAAAAAGGAAACCGGCGTTTGTTCTAAATAATCAATTGCACAATCTTCTAAGGTATACCCATTTAAATCGGTTCCAATAATATCTACAATTTCATCTCTAAATTCTCTACGTGATTCATACAATTCTATAAACTGGAATTTTTTACCAACCGTTTTTAAAGCTTCAGAAAACTTTGCTTCAAATAAATCTTCTAGTGTTTTAATGTCCGATGCTCTTGCACAACCAATAGTTTGTGCTACTTTTTTAATATATTCTATTTCATTATTTACACGAACAAAGAAGGCAACTTTAATGTCTGCACGCATATTATCTTTACAAATTAAACCTTCATTACCGAGTCTTTCAATTTGAATTTTCTTTACAGAAATATCCATAATTTCTACTCTATGAAAAACAGGAACCACGTACAAACCTTTGTCTGTAGCTACTTTAGTTCCTTTAAACCCTGTTCTTACTAACGCTTGTCCTTGCGGAATTTTCTTGTAAAACATTGCAATAATTGCAAAATAAACAATAACAAGGAATAAGATTAATCCTAAACTGATTCCAATAATTGGTAAAAGACCTTCTAGCATAATTTTTTTTAGTTTTTAGTTAGTTTTATATGATTGTACGTAATAATAATTTTTGTCTGTACTTTGTTTAATAATTAAAATAGGTTCTCTAAACTCAATTAATTCGCCATTTAAAGATTTTACATAAATAGATAAAGGTGTGTTTTCTACCACAATTTCTGCAGACCCCATTTTGTTGTCTTTTATTTTCGATAAACAAGTTCCTCTTCGTCCAATAATATCAATGGGTGCATCGCCATCTACAAGGAGACCAAAATCAAGAAGGAAACCAAAATAAAGAAGGAGATCAATATCAA
>CAYWOM010000097.1:0-6336 GCA_964459905.1 uncultured Polaribacter sp.
TTTCATTTTAAAAAATTTTAAAACGAATAAAAAGAGGTAATTATTCTTGTGATTACTATTGAATAATTAGTTTTGGTCATTACAAAGAGGTTACAACACTGTAATCTCTTTAAATATAGATTGCTTCAGAAAAATTCTTTGCAATGACTTTGTTATAAATCCCTAAACAGCATTACCTGTTCTAGGTTCATTGGGTATGATCTCAGCCTTAAAGAGTTAGAAGTTTTAAAGTTAAAAAGTTTTAAAAGTTAGTACTAACCAAAAACTATCAACTAAATACTAATAACTAAAATTAGCACCCCTTTATGAGAACGCTGCAAAATTAAGTCGGAATAATTTACTGTGAAACAAAAAAGTGATTTTATTTTAGAAGCTATTTCCAGCTTTCACTACTCGCTTCACGCCCAAAAGCGTAAGAGCTCAAACATGCCGTTCAATCTGGGCTAAGCATATTTGCCAACATTTACCCTAATCTAACTTTGGTTTTTTGCGCAAAGCTTTTTTTACAGAGGTTCTTTTTTTGGTTTCTGCTTTTCTTTTAACAGAGTTCTTAGTTGGTTTTGTGGGTCTTCTTTTTTTAGGACGAATTAAATTGGTTTGTAACAATTGTAAAAAACGCTTAATTGCAATTTCTTTATTTCTGTGTTGCGATCGGGTTTCATCAGAAAATAAAATAAGCATATTTTCTTTGGTTAATTTTGATGAAAGTTTCAATTTTAAAATCATTTTTTCTTCATCCGATAAAGAAATCGAATTTCCTAAATCAAAAGTTAATTCTATTTTAGAAGACACTTTATTTACATGCTGCCCACCAGCACCAGAACTTCTAATGCCTTTAAAATGTAGTTCTTTTGTAATGTTTTCTTTGTTCATTTTTCTTTGGAAAAACAAGAAAAAAGGGCCATGAGTATAGATACGCTCCTTTTCTCTTTGTTATTTTCTCATTTTTTTATTTAATACTCAAAAGAAGTACCAAAATCATTTGTATTTTGATGTAAAAAATGCATATCTAAATCTGTTAAAGAATCTGAAAAAGAGTGTAAATTTTCTTTCTTAGCAATAATTTTATCAATGGCATTAGTTGCTTTTTTAAAACGTGTTTCTTTGTCGCCTTTTAATAAAATATAAGGTCTTTTATGTATTTTTAAAGCGTTTTCAAAAGCATTAAACATTTCTAAACGCAGTTCGGGTCTATCACGTAAATCGTCTTCTTCCCAAGGGGTATCTATATAAGTTAGCAAATATAAATCGTATGTATTTGTATTTGCTGCTGTGTCTAAATCTACCTCTACAAAACCGCCATAATATTCTTCGGAGTATACTTTAGTTTCTAACAAATCGGTATCGCAAATTAACAGTTTATCTGCTTTTTTCGCCAAGTTGTTTTCTAGTTTCATTTGCCCAACAGCAATGGGAATAATGTCTTCTTTTTCACACGTTTTACGCTCGTTGTTCCATTTATCTTGTAAATATTCTCGGGCAAATTCTGGTGCCCAAACCGTATTATAATGGCGTGCTAACTGACGAGAAAGTGTAGTTTTACCCGTAGATTCTGGACCAAATAAAACAACTTTTACTAAGTTGATTGGCTGTTGTGTAAGTTCTTTTTCCATGCTAAATAACCAAATATTGCTATAAATGTAAATCCTAAATATTGAAAACTAGTAAATGTAAACCCTTTGTAAAAATATAAAGGTACAGAAATGATGTTTCCGGCAATCCAAAACAACCAATTTTCTATTTTTCTTCTAGCCATTAACCACATACCAACAAAGAAAATAGCAGTGGTAATTGTATCTGCATAGGCAACCCAACTGATCCATTTATCAAATTTTTTATAAACAAGATAAACAAAAATTAAAGTGGCAATAAATATTAATATGGATATTTTTTTCTCTTTTAAAGTTGTTTTAGAAATTGGTGTTACCGAAGAACCATTAATTTTACGAGTCCAAATATGCCACCCATAAACACTCATTATAAAGTAATAACCGTTAATCATCATATCACCTAAAAGCTCCCATTTTAAAAGCAGATATACAAAAATAGCAGTGCTAATCATACCAGTTGGAAAAACCCAAATTTTATTTTGTTTAGAAAACCAAACAGATAAAAAACCAAAAATAACTGCTATAATTTCTAAAGAAACGTCTAGGGTTGAGTAGGTTTTATATTGACCGAAAAAAAAATCAAAAATGTGGCTCATAATTACTTCTATCAGATTTTACTATTTTTAAATTTACAACAATGTTTTCTTGGTTTTCGAATGCTAATTTAATTTCTGAAGTTACAAAAGGCATTAACAAATCATAATCTCCATAAATTTGGGTACTCATTGGGTTTTCTAGAACCGTAAATTGAGAGGCGCGTAAACGTTTTATAAAGTTAATAATAACTTGTTCGAAATTATCTTTAAGCGGTAAAAGTGTAAGTTCTATAGATATTTTCATTATTTATTTTAATGGAGTATTTAAATGGAAAACAAAAGTACTATTTTAATGCGCATTACAAATCTTATGAACTCCAAGGTTCTGTGTTTTTTTTATAACAACTTTTTTACTAAGTAATTCTATTTATCCAATAAGTAAACATGTAACTTTTAAAAAAATATTGTAATGTACTTTTATATTTTTACATATTTAATTTTTACTTAACTATTGTGTTTTTTGCTAGTAAATAAAAGAAATATCTTCTAAATTATAAACTTTATTAGTGTTAACATAGTTAATAATTTTAAAAGAATAAAGAGATAACTTTTGTAATTTTGCAATATGAATTTAGTTTTAAAAATAATGTTTATCGTTTTTATAATTTGGATGACAATTGGTATTTACCTCTTAAACACTGGTCATGAAAAAGCGCAAATTACTATGGGTTTAGGCATTTTCTATTTCTCTTTTTTATTAATGCCGCTTTTTATTTACCACAGATATAAAGATGGTAAATACAAGAAATATATTTTAAACGACCAAAAATTAAGAGACGCATTTAATCAAAAAAAATAAAAGATTAATCTTCTCTTTTAAAGAATACATAAACCGGAAAATGGTCTGAAAACCCACCTTGATACCAAGGCCCAATATAAGTTCTAAAAGGACTGCCTTTTAATTTTCCTTTAAAAATCTTTAACCACTCTTTGTTAAAAACCTCTGCATGTTTAAAATAGATTTTACCTTTTTCTTTGTCTAAAAAATTTTTAGATAAAATAATTTGATCAAATAAATTCCATTTTCCGTTGTAGGTTAAAGAGCCAGTTTCTTCTCTATCTAAAAGACTTTCCATTGGGTTGTGAAAATCATCTGAAACCAAATGTTTGTGTACGCTTTTACTTGTTGGATCGTCATTAAAATCGCCCATTACAATAATTTTCGGGTTACTTTCTTTGTCTCTAATATTGTAAATAATACTTCTTGCTGTTTCTGCTGCCTTAATTCTTTTATGCTCTGTTTCTGCTGCGCCTTCTCTTCTAGAAGACCAATGGTTTACCAATACGTGTACCAATTCGCCATGTAAATTTCCACTCACTTTTAAAACATCTCTGGTATAATCTCTTTCTCCGTGATCGTTTTCTAAAAAAACAGGAAAGGTTTCTGAGCCCAAATACTCAAAAACTTCTTTATTATACAACAAGGCAACATCTATTCCGCGTTCGTCTGGCGAATCATAATGGGCAAAACCATAATGATATTTTCTTAAATTAGATAAATTTACCAAATCAGACACAACTTTGGCATTTTCAACCTCTACCAACCCCACTAAAGCTGGTGGATATTTAGAACGGTTCATTCCTAATTGAGCAATAACAGAACCTAGTTTTTTAATCTTTACTCGATACCGTTTATGATTCCATTTTTTCTTTCCATTGGTAGTAAAATCATCATCAAACGTTTTTGGATCATCAATTGTATCAAATAAATTTTCAACATTATAAAAACCGACAGTTGTAATTTCTTTACTTTGTTTTTTTGATAAGAGAGCTGGAAACATATAATTAATTTTAAATGTAAAAGTAGGTGTTTTTACCTGGTTTATTAACTATTAAAAAAGAGAAGTAATTATAGTAAGTGTCTAAAAAATAAATCCTTTTTAAAAACAATGAGCCCGATATAAATATATCGAGCTCATTGATAAAAAAATTTTACAACCTTACCAGATTCTTACTCTATCTTCTGGTTTTAAGTACATATTGTCTCCTTCTTTTACATCAAACGCAGTATAAAAAGCATCTACGTTTTTAAGAGGCATATATGCTCTGTACATTCCTGGAGAATGTGTGTTTGTCATAATTAAGTTTTTCAAGGCTTCATCGCGCATTTTGGTTCTCCAGATGGTTCCCCAAGAAAGAAAAAAGCGTTGCTCTGCTGTGTATCCATCAATTTTTGCAGGTGTTCCGTTTTTCTTTAAGAAAATTTGCAACCCTTCATAAGCAGCTTGTACACCGCCTAAATCGCCAATATTTTCTCCTAAAGTATATTCGCCATTTAAATGCATACTATCAATAGCAATAATATCTGAATATTGTTTAATTAGCTTGCCACCAATTTCTTTAAATTTTGATGAATCATCTTCTGTCCACCAGTTTTTTAAGTTTCCATCGCCATCAAAACGCGCCCCAGAATCATCGAAACTATGCGAAATTTCATGACCAATTACAGCGCCAATTCCTCCATAATTTACAGCTTCATCTGCTCTATAATCATAAAAAGGTGGTTGTAAAATTGCTGCTGGAAAAACAATTTCGTTATTTACAGGGTTAAAGTAAGCGTTTACCGTTTGTGGAGACATTCCCCATTCTGTTCTGTCTACTTCTTGGCCTAGTTTTGCCATTTCTTTGTTGTAGTTCCATTTGGTAACATTAATAGAATTTTCAAAGTAAGAACCTCCATTTTTTATTCCTTTAACTTGCAATGCAGCGTAATCTTTCCATTTATCTGGATATGCAATTTTTACCGTTAATTTATGTAATTTTTCTAAGGCTTTTTCTTTGGTAACATCACTCATCCATGGTAATTGTGCAATTCTGGCTTCAAAACCTAGCATTACATTGTCTATCATTTCTTTAGCTTTTTCTTTTGCTTCTGCCGGAAACATTTTTTCTACATACAACTTTCCTAAAGCTTCGCCAATTGCGCCGTTTAAATTCCCTAAAGCACGCTCATTTCTTGGTCGTTGTGCTTTTGCACCACGCATTTCTTTTGCATAAAACTCCCAATTTGCGGTTTCTAAATCTGTAGAAAGTAAACCTAAGGCATTATTAATTGTATTCCATCGTAATAACAACTTAATATCATCTATAGAACGTGCTGTAAAAACATTGCTCATTGCTTTAAAATAACCAACATCTGTAACAATAATAGTTTCTATATCTTTTACGCCAACACCTTCTAAATGTGCTTTCCAATTTATTGCAGGTGCTAATTCTTGCAATTCTGCAACCGTCATTGGGTTGTATATTTTTCTAATATCTCTTCGTTCTTCTTTGGTCATCATTGGTGCTGCTAAACTAGTTTCAAAAGCAACAATTGTAGCTGCATTCTTTTTAGCGGTTGTTACATCATTACCAAATTCTTGAAACATTTTAGCTACAAATTCTTGGTATTTTTCTAACTTGTCTTTTACCTTAACATCTACGTAATAATCTCTAGACAAACCAAGTTGCCCGCCACCCATATACCCTGCGTATTGACTACTATTTTTTAAATCATTAAAAACACCAAAACCATAAAAACCGCCGCCGCCATAAGGCGCCATATTTATCAAATAAGTTTCTACATCTTTTTTAGTTTTTATAGCATCAATTTTTGCTAAATAGGGCATTACAGGTGCTTTACCTTGTTGGTTTCTAGCAACAGTATCCATAATAGTTTCGTAATAGTTAACGGCTTTTTCTTGGTCTGAGTCTATTTCATTTCCTTTGGCATCTTTTACTTTCGGAAAATCTCTTTCTTGGATTGCTTCATTTAAAATTACCAAAACATCGGCATCTGTTTTTTTACGAAGTTGATTAAAACCACCCCAAGAAGTTTGGTCGTCTGTAATTTCTGTTTTATCGATCCAAGTTCCGTTTACATGTCTAAAAAAATCGTCTGAAGGTTGTACAGTCTTATCCATGTTTTCTAATGCAATACCTGGTGTTTTTGCTGCTTTTTCTTGCTTACATGCAACAAAAGCCAAAGAGGCAATTGCACTTACAAAAAATAGTTTATTAATTGTTTTCATTGTTGTTTGTATTAAGTGATTTAATTAATTAGTGTTTAAAATTGCCTAAATGTTACCATTTCTATTGGAAAGTTACGATTTTAATTTTTCTTTTAACGCACTATTTTCTTCCTCTTT
>CAYWOM010000098.1:0-6314 GCA_964459905.1 uncultured Polaribacter sp.
CTTTACTAAAATCGATGAAAAAGTAGTGCAACATCAAGCAAGAAAATACGGAGTAACTAAATTTGGCATGGACCGTTTTGTAAATGGTTTTTTAAATTTAATTACTATATCATTTTTATCAAAGTTTGGTAAAAGACCTATGCACTTTTTTGGTCTTTGGGGAAGTTTAATGTTTGTATTTGGAACTACTGCTGCATTTTACATTGGTGCTTTCAAACTATATAAAGTTTTTAACGGCATTAAAACCATTTTAGTAACAGATAATCCTTGGTCTTATATCGCATTAACTTCTATGATTTTAGGAACTTTATTATTTTTAGCTGGTTTTATTGGTGAATTAATAATAAAATCAAAAGACTCTATAAAACACTATTCAATAAAAGAAAAACTCAATTTCTAAACTGTATATTTACAGTTCCTTAAATTTATTACAGATGAACGAGATTCTAGACAAAGCAAAGCAATGGCTTTCTCCTACTTTTGATACAGAAACACAACAAGAAATTCAACAATTAATTACTACTAACTCTACCGATTTGGCAGACAGGTTCTATAAAGATATGGAATTTGGAACAGGCGGAATGCGCGGAATTATGGGCGCTGGAACCAACAGAATTAATAAATATACATTAGGTAGAGCAACACAGGGGTTATCTAATTATCTTTTAGAAAACGTAAAAAAAACACAATTAAGTGTTGTAATTGCATACGATTGTAGACACAACAGTAAAAAGTTTGCAAAAGTTGTTTCAGATGTTTTATCTGCAAATAATATAAAAGTTTTTTTATTTGAAGATTTACGTGCAACTCCAGAATTATCTTTTGCTGTGCGCCATTTAAATTGCGATGCTGGTATTGTTTTAACAGCTTCTCATAATCCGCCAGAATACAATGGTTATAAGGTGTATTGGGCAGATGGTGGTCAAATTGTGCCTCCGCATGATGGCGGAATTATAGGAAAAGTAAATTCGTTAGATTTTTCTGAAATTAAATTTAACGCCAATGAAGCTTTAATTGAAACTATTGGAAAACAGGTTGATGATGTTTTTATAGATGCATCTGTTAAAAATGGTTCATTATCAAAAAATATTGATAAAAAAAAATTAAAAATAGTTTTTACTTCATTACATGGTACTTCTATTGTTTCTATACCAGATGCACTAGAAAAAGCGGGCTATACAGATGTACATATTGTAGAAGAACAAAGAGTACCTAATGGAGATTTCCCCACCGTAAAATCTCCAAACCCAGAAGAACCAGAAGCCTTAAAAATGGCAACCGATTTAGCTAATAAAATTGGTGCCGATATTGTTATTGGTACAGACCCAGATTGTGATCGATTGGGCGTTGCTGTAAGAGATTTAAACGGCAACATGAAATTGATGAATGGCAATCAAACCATGGTTGTTATGACCAAGTTCTTACTAAAAAAATGGAAAGAAGAAGGCAAAATAAATGGCAAACAATTTGTGGGTTCTACAATTGTTTCTACAGAGTTGGTAAATGATGTAGCAAAAAAATACAATGTTGAAACCAAAGTTGGTTTAACTGGTTTTAAATGGATTGCTAAAATGGTAAGAGATTTTCCAGAATTAGACTTTATTGGTGGTGGCGAAGAAAGTTTTGGCTATATGGTGGGCGATTTTGTACGCGATAAAGATGCCGTTACAGCGACACTTTTAGCTTGTGAAGTAGCAGCATTAGCAAAACAAAATAACAGCTCTTTTTATGAAGAATTACTAGCTATTTATGTAAATAATAATTTTTATAAAGAACATTTAATTGCCATTACCAAAAAAGGGATGGATGGCGCTACACAAATTAAGCAAATGTTAAGCGATATGCGTAACAATCCATTAACAGAAATTGATGGAGAAAAAGTAGCAACACTTTCTGATTACAATTCGTCGATTCAAAAAAATATAATTACAGGTGAAGAAACAATAATAGATTTACCAAAATCGAATGTTTTAATTTATCAAACAGAAAACGGAACAAGAATTGCAGCCAGACCAAGTGGTACAGAACCTAAAATAAAATTCTATTTTAGCGTAAATACTTCTTTAGATACTGCAAAAAATGCCGATAAAATTGAAGCTGAATTAGATGCTAAAATTCAACGGATTATAAAAGAAATGAAACTGAATTAATGGGTTATTTTAAGGATATATTAAAATACGAAAAGAAATATAGAAAGTTTACAGTCTTAAATATTGTATTTAATATTTTCTATGCGATTTTTAATGTGCTTTCTGTATTGGCTTTTATACCTGTTTTAGGAATTTTATTTGGTACAGAAAAAAAAATCACAAAAAAACCAACCTATGAAGGAATTACAAACATTGCCGACTTCTTAAAAGAAAGTTTTTATCATCTTATTTCTCAAAAAATAGAAAATAATGGAGAAGTAAATACGCTTGTTTTTATTTGTTTATTAGCTTTATCATTATTCTTTCTTAAAAATCTATTCAGATATTTAGCCTCTTATGTTATTACATTTTTAAGAACGGGTATTGTAAAAGATTTAAGAGATAAACTCTATAAAAAAATTGTAACACTTCCTATCTCTTATTTTTCAGAAAAAAGAAAAGGAGACATTATTGCACGCATGACTTCGGATGTGCAAGAAGTAGAAAACTCTATTTTAACCTCTATAGAAGTAATCGTTAGAGAACCTTTAACGGTAATTATTTCGATTAGCATTATGCTTTTTATGAGCGTAAAACTAACGCTTTTTGTTTTTGTTTTATTACCCGTTTCTGGTTTTATTATTTCATCATTTAGTAAAAAATTAAAAGCAAACTCTTTAAAAGCGCAAAAAGAAACTGGTAATTTTTTATCTTTTATTGAAGAAACTTTAACCGGTTTACGAATTATTAAAGGCTTTAATGCAGAAGAAGTAATTGAAAAGAAATTTAACAATTCTACCTTTAATTTTAGACAATTAATGACCAGCGTTTTTCATAGACAAACACTGGCATCGCCTATGAGCGAGTTTTTAGGCTCTGCAACAATTATTGCAATACTTTGGTATGGCGGAACAGAAGTTTTATCTAAAACAAGTGCGCTACAACCCGATGAGTTTTTTGGTTACATCGTACTTTTTTACACAGTTTTAAATCCTATTAAATTAATTACAACCACCTTTTATAATATTCAAAAAGGAGAAGCTTCTGCAGAAAGAATTATGCAGGTTTTAAATACAGAAAATAGTATTAAAGACAAACCAAATGCGCTTGTAAAAGAAGATTTTAACAATAAAATTGAGTTCAAAAATATTTCATTTAAATATAAAGATGATTATGTTTTAAAAGATTTTTCTTTGACAATTAACAAAGGAGAAACGGTTGCTTTAGTTGGGCAATCTGGTAGCGGAAAATCTACCTTAGCCAATTTAATTACACGTTTTTATGATGTAAATAAAGGGGAGATTTTTATTGATGGATATAACATTAAAGACATCACAAAAAAATCTTTACGCGATTTAATGGGCATTGTTTCTCAAGAATCTATTTTATTTAATGATACCATTGCAAACAATATAAAGTTAGGAACTCAAAATGCAACAGATGAAGCTATTTTAGAAGCTGCAAAAATTGCAAATGCAGATGAATTTATTCAAGATTTACCAGAGAAATACAACACAAATATTGGTGATAGTGGAAATACTCTTTCTGGCGGACAAAAACAACGTTTATCTATTGCAAGAGCAGTTTTAAAAAACCCGCCAATTATGGTTTTAGATGAAGCAACTTCTGCATTAGACACAGAATCTGAACAGTTAGTACAATTTGCATTAGAAAAAATGATGCAGAACAGAACGTCTTTGGTTATTGCGCATAGATTGTCTACCATACAAAAAGCTAACAAAATTATAGTCCTTAAAAAAGGCAAAATTGTAGAACAAGGAAAGCATGAAGAATTACTTACTAAAAAAGGAGAGTATTTTAAGTTGGTAACCATGCAGAGTTTAAGCTAAAACTAAGCCTAACTCCTGCCCTTTTTCAATCATGAAATTATAACAAGCTTTATGATCATTAGGTATTTTGCCGTCTAAAATAGCCTCTTTTATGGCTTCCTTTATTTGACCAATTTCTTTACAAGGCTTTAAATTAAAAACTTTCATAATTTCTTCACCAGAAACTGGTGGTTGAAAATTACGAACACTGTCTCGTTCTTCTACTTCTTTAATTTTGGCTCTTACCAATTCAAAATTCTGATGATAGCGTTTAAACTTCTTCGGGTTTTTAGTGGTAATATCTGCTTCGCAAAGCGTCATTAAAGCATCTATATCTTCACCAGCATCAAATACCAACCTTCTTACGGCAGAATCTGTAACATTACTTGCCAAGACTATTGGCCGTGAACTTAGCATAACTAGTTTCTGAACAAATTTCATCTTATTATTCAACGGCATTTTTAAACGCTTAAATAATTTATATACCATTTTAGAACCTACAAATTCGTGTGCATGAAAAGTCCAACCTACTTTTTTACTAAACCTTTTAGTTGGTGCTTTTCCAATATCATGCAGTAAAGCAGCCCAACGCAACCAAACATCATTGGTGTTTTCTGCAATATTGTCTACTACTTCTAAGGTATGATAAAAATTATCTTTGTGTTTTTGCCCTTCTACCTCGTCTACTCCTTTTAGAGCAATTAATTCTGGTAGAATTTGTTTTAACAAGCCTGTTTTCTCTAATAATAAAAAACCTATGGATGGTTTTACTGATGACATAATTTTATTTAATTCGTCTACAATGCGTTCTCTTGTAATAATTTTTAATCGATGTGCATTATTAGCAATTGCTGCTAAAGAATTTTCTTCAATTTTAAAATGTAACTGTGTTGCAAAACGGATGGCGCGCATCATTCTTAAAGGATCATCAGAATAGGTAATATCTGGGTTTAAAGGCGTTCTAAGAATTCCGTTTCCTAAATCATCTATTCCGTTAAACGGGTCTAATAATTCGCCATAATTTGCTTCATTTAAGCTTAACGCCAATGCATTTATGGTAAAATCGCGTCTGTTTTGATCGTCTTGTAAAGACCCAACAGAAATGGCCGGATTTCTACTTTCTTCAGAATACGATTCTTTTCTAGCACCAACAAACTCAATTTCTATGTCTTTATAACGCAACATTGCGGTTCCGTAAGTTTTAAAAACTTGCACTTTTGGTTTGTTTGGTAACAAATTTGCTACTTTTTCTGCCAACTCAATTCCGCTACCAACGGCAACAATATCTATGTCTTTTGCGCTGCCTCTTTTTAATAAAAAATCGCGCACAAAACCGCCTATAACATAACTCTCTACTTGGTTTTGTAAAGATGCCTGACTTATTATTTTAAAAATATTTGATGAAATTGCTTCTGTAAATAACATTTTTTGCATGAACTATGGTCTTAAAACCTGAATATATATAACAATAATTATAGCTAATTTATATTCACTTTATTTTAATGCGAATTTAATGTATAATAAACACCTTTCAAAATTGGTTTTACTATTTATTAAAACGAATGTTTTTTAACTATTAAATTATATTTATTTAATTAGAAACTATAGATTCTGCGGTCTTTTAATTAGTTTTCTAAAAAATTAATCTTGTGGAATTCTAATAGTAATTGTTTTATCAAAGTAATTCAAAAAAAATAGTACTTTTGTAATTTATATAAAATATATGTTTCAAAAAATTCCAAATTATATAAAATACATCTTTACAAATGTTTTTTTTCTATTTGTTTTTGTCGCTCTTTTTAGGGCAGTTTTCTATTTATTTTTTTCACAGTTAGAAAACATTTCTACACCAGAAATTAAAAAAGCTATTTTGCTAGGTATTCGTTTTGATTTAAAACTAGCTATTATTACTTTTTTCCCTTTAGCAGTGCTCGTTTTAATTACAAATTACCGCTTTTTAAAAAGTAAAATTTATAAAAAAATAGCAACTATTTATCTAGTACTAACTTACTTAATATTAACGCTTTTTTACTTATTCGATTTTGGGTATTATGAGTATTTAGCAATCCGTTTAGATGCTTCTTCGCTTCGGTTTTTAGGTAATTTAAAAATCTCAACTCAAGTTTTAATCGAAAGTTATCCTATTTATAAAGGTCTTTTAGGATTATTAATTTTAAGTTTTATCATCTATAAATACGCTACTTTTATTTATAATATATTTTCTAAAACGCAGCAAGAAATAACTAAAAAACTAAAAGCAGTATTCTTTATTTTAACAATACTAATTTTATCTTTAGGTATTTATAATAGTGTAACACATTATCCTTTACGTTGGAGTGAAGCTTTTTTCTCTAAA
>CAYWOM010000099.1:0-6306 GCA_964459905.1 uncultured Polaribacter sp.
ATGCGTCGTTTAAAGAGGTTTTTTTGTTGGTACTTTCTTTTCTTTTTCCAATAATTAGCGCACAAGGCACATTGTATTCTCCTGCTGCAAATTTTTTGGTATAACTACCAGGAATTACTACAGATCTTGCAGGCACTATTCCTTTCATTTCTTTAGGCTCGTCTCCTGTAACATCTATTATTTTTGTGCTCATAGTTAACACAACATTTGCGCCTAAAACAGCTTCTTTTTCTACTCTAACACCTTCTACAACAATACATCTAGAGCCAATAAAAGCGCCATCTTCTATAATTACTGGAGCGGCTTGTAATGGTTCTAAAACACCACCAATACCAACACCACCAGAAAGGTGTACATTTTTACCAATTTGCGCACAAGAACCTACTGTAGCCCAAGTATCTACCATGGTTCCTTCATCTACATAAGCGCCAATATTTACATAACTTGGCATTAAGATAGTTCCTGGCGCAATATAAGCCCCATGTCTTGCAACTGCATTTGGTACTACTCTAATGCCTCTTTCTGCAAAATTTCTTTTTAATGGAATTTTATCGTGATATTCAAAAATACCAGCTTCTAATGTCTCCATTTTTTGAATAGGAAAATATAAAACTACTGCTTTTTTAACCCATTCATTAACTTGCCAGCCATTTGTAGTTGGTTCTGCAACTCTTAACGCGCCTTTATCTAATAAATCTACCACTTTTCTAATGGTATTTATGGTTGTTTCTTCTTTTAATAAAGTACGATTTTCCCAAGCTAATTCTATAATATCTCTAATTTCTTTCATTTTAAAAATTGATTTCTGCAAATATAAATGTATCTATAAAAACAGAAGCGAAGATACTGTTTTTAAACAGATATTTCTACTTTGTTTAAAAAACGTATTTTTGCAGAAACAATTGTAAATGGCTAGAATTTTAGCAATAGATTTTGGAAAAAAAAGAACAGGCATTGCTGTTACAGATGAAATGCAAATTATTGCGTCTGGTTTAACAACAATAAACACAGCAGAATTAATGCTGTTTTTAAAAGCCTATATTTCTAAAGAAAAAGTAGAATTATTTTTAGTTGGTAAGCCCAAACAAATGGACAATTCTGATAGTGAAAGCGAAGCATTAATACTTCCGTTTTTAAAGAAATTAGAAAAAGAAATTCCGCATATTAAGATGCAAAGAGTAGATGAACGATTTACATCTAAGATGGCTTTTCAGACAATGATTGATAGTGGTTTAGGTAAAAATAAACGTAAAAATAAAGCGTTGGTAGATGAAATTAGCGCTACTATTATTTTGCAGTCGTATTTATATAGTAATAATTAAGAGGTTAAATTTATAATTGTGTAATTGTTAAAACATTAAATTGTAAAAAAAACGTTTTATAAACCTAGATTAAAATTCGCAATCCAAAAATCTGTAATTTATAATCTAAATTGTATTTTTGCAATCTTTAAAAATAAAAACGAAATGATATTACCAGTTGTAGCATACGGAGATCCTGTTTTACGCAAAATGTGTATAGAAATAGATGCAGATTACCCGAATTTAAATGAGTTAATTGCCAACATGAAAGCAACTATGTATAATGCTTCTGGAGTTGGTTTAGCTGCGCCACAAATTGGTAAAGGAATTCGTTTGTTTATAATTGATGCGTCTCCGTTTGCAGAAGACGAAGATTTATCTGAAAAAGATAGCGCGGCTTTAAAGAATTTTAACAAAGTTTTTATAAATGCAAAAATTGTTAAAGAAGAAGGTGAAGAATGGGTTTTTAACGAAGGATGTTTAAGTATACCAGATGTTAGAGAAGATGTTTTGCGTAAGCCAATAATAACTATAGAATACCAAGATGAAGAATTTAAAAAACATACTGAAGTTTTAGATGGTTTGGCGGCCAGGGTTTTTCAGCATGAATATGACCATATAGAAGGAGTTTTATTTACAGACAAACTTTCTACGTTAAAGAAAAGAATTATAAAAAAGAAATTAGAAAATATTTCTAAAGGAAAAACAAATGCAGATTATAGAATGCGTTTTCCGAATTTAAAAAAGAAAAAATAGTCTTAGAAGACAAAAAATATATTTATGGAATTTAATAAAATTATTGCTGTAACAGCAAAACCAGGTTTATACCAAGTTCTTTCTCAATCTAAAAATGCTATTATTGTAGCATCTTTAATAGACAATAAACGTTTGGCAATTAATACTACACAAAATGTAAGTTTATTAGAAAATATTGCAATTTATACCTTTGAAGAAGACGTGCCTTTATTAGAAGTTTTTAAAGCGATGTTTAAAAAAACTGAAGGTAAAGAAGCTGTTTCTCATAAAGAAAGTAACAAAAAATTAGCTGCTTTTTTTGCTGAAATTTTACCAAATTACGATGATGAAAGAGTGTATGCTTCTAATATTAAAAAAGTAATTCAATGGTTTAATTTACTGGTAAAGTCTGGAATGGATTTTTCTAAAATTGAAGACTCTTCTGAAGAAAATGTTACAGAAAACACAACCGAAACTAAATAAGTTTTTAGTAATTATACAAAGTAAACCCGGCCATAAGCTATAACTTATAAAATAACCCTAAAACAATGTTTTCTAAAGAAGAAGCTACGCAATTGCGTAAAGATTTTTGGGTTAGTTTTGGAAAATCGTTTCCTAGAAAATGGTTACTTTACAATACCAACATTAAAGGTTTTTCTTTTAAATTTGTGGCCGACAGAAAAAAAGCGCTTGTTTGTTTAGATATTGAACATCCAGAAGATATTGCCAACGAATTGCTTTTTGATCAGATGGTTTCTTTAAAATCACTCTTAGAAAACGAACTCCCAGAAGTTATTTTTAATGCTTATTACGAGCTAGAAAGTAGAAAAATTATTCATAGAATTTATGTTCCTTTTGATGGTAAATTTAGTATTCATAATAAAAATACTTGGCGAGATTGTTATGAGTTCTTTCTAGAAACAATGCCAAAATTTGAGCTTTTCTTTTATGAGTATGAAGACTTTATTAAACAAGCTACTTAATGTTTTTAAGCAGCAAAGTAATTAGATAGGCTGCGTTAAGGATTGTAGTGAAAATCCTTTTTTATGCCAGTTCGAGTAAATTTATGAAGTATGAATAAATTTGTATCGAGAACAAATAAAAAAGATTGAAACGGAAAGCCTGACCTGAAAGGTAACGCCCAAATTATTTATACTTTTTAAAAAAAATGATCTTTTTTACAAGACGATTTTTTTTTAATGTATTTTTCTGTTTTATTTGATAAAAGGGATACTAAATGGGTAGTTTGGTTCTTGATTATTACTTGCTTTAATGGCATTTATAATTGGAAATATTAGACAGAAAATGCCAATAATTATAAAACCAATAATTCTTAACCCAAGAAGAAGTATTAATGGAATACAGATTAGCATGTAAATAAACATAGAGATTCTAAAGTTTAAAATTGCTTTTCCGTGAAAATCCATTCCTACAATTTCATCTTTTTTTATAAGCCATAACACTAACGGCACAATAAAACCACCAATACCAGTTACAAAATCTAATAACTGACTTAAATGTGTTAGTACCAATAATTGTTTATCTTCTTTCATTTTTTTTAAATTTGGTTGTGTACATATTTGACGTTTAATTTGCTGTTTTGTTACAAAAATGTTTTTAAAAGCTACATTTAGCGATGTATCTTTGCGGCATGATGCAACAAGATACTATTATCGCTTTAGCAACTCCGTCTGGCGTTGGCGCAATTTCTGTTATTAGACTTTCTGGTGAAAATGCAATACCAATTGTTGATGCTAATTTTAGGTCTGTAAAAAAATCTAAAACATTAGCTACACAGAAAACACATACCATTCATTTAGGGCATATTATTAGTAATGATAGTATTTTAGATGAAGTTTTGGTTGCTATTTTTAAGAACCCCCGCTCCTACACCGGCGAAAATGTTGTTGAAATTTCGTGCCATGGTTCTCGTTTTATTCAGCAAGAAATTATTCAGTTGTTTTTAAAAAATGGCTGTAGAATGGCCGATAATGGCGAGTTTACCATGCGTGCTTTTTTAAATGGGAAGATGGATTTAAGCCAGGCCGAAGCGGTTGCCGATGTAATTGCGTCTAATTCTGCGGCGAGTCATCAAATGGCCATACAGCAAATGCGTGGCGGTATTACCAATGAACTAAAAGAGTTACGTGCTCAATTATTAGATTTTGCGGCATTGATAGAATTAGAGCTCGATTTTTCTGGTGAAGATGTTGAGTTTGCAGACCGCACAAAATTTAAAGAGTTGGTAACAAAAATCACCTTTGTTTTAAAACGTTTAATTGATTCTTTTGCGTTTGGAAATGCCATGAAAAACGGAATTCCGGTTGCTATTATCGGAGAGCCAAATGTTGGAAAATCTACATTATTAAACACGCTTTTAAACGAAGAAAAAGCCATTGTTTCTGATATTGCCGGAACCACAAGAGATGCCATTGAAGATGAACTAATTATAGATGGTGTTGCTTTTCGATTTATAGATACTGCTGGAATCAGAGAAACAGAAGATGTTATAGAAAGTATAGGAATTAAAAAGGCCTACGAAAAAGCAGATAATGCACAATTAATTATTTTCTTGATAGATTCTAATAAATTTACATATTCGAGTGACAATTTTTTACAAGAAATTAAAACGATTAAAGAACGTTTTCCAAATAAACGCTTACTTGTAATTGCTAATAAAGTTGATACTTTATCTTGTCACGACTCTTCTATATTACAATCAGAAATTGAAAATTTAATTTTACTTTCTGCTAAAAATAAAACTGGAATTAACGAATTAAAATCTGAATTGACTTCTTTAGTAAATACAGGTGCTTTAAGTAATAACGAAACTATTGTTACTAATTCTCGTCATTTTGAAGCTTTAAATAATGCATTATCTGCGATTACTTCTGTACAACAAGGAATCGATTTAGAAATTGGTACAGATTTGTTTTCTATTGATATTAGAGAGTGTTTAAGACATCTAGGTAATATTACTGGTGAATATGATGTTGATAGAGATATACTTGGGCATATCTTTGGAAATTTCTGTATCGGGAAGTAATAAAAGAAAACAAAAACAAAGTAATTTGTTCTAAACCATCGATTTTATTGACTTTGATTTCTTTTACTTTACTTTTATAGAATACTATAAAGGTACAATTATAGACAAAAATGGAAAATCTAAACACAACCGAGAATTTGAATATTTAAAAAAAATCTTTCTAATTGATCCCAAATCAAAAAAGGAAAAAGACCGTAATAAAGAAACTCTTGAATTAGCTGAAAAAATACTTTCCATTAGACAAGCAGATTATTATCAAGGTAAATTCAAAATTCAGAACGGAAATAAAAGTAAACATAGTTTTCTTCAATTTTATAAATTGAAAAAAGAAGAACGCAATCAATCTGAAAAGAATTATGACAACTAGGAAGCCGCTGAAAAACACATTGAAAAATTTTGTTCTATCAACACAACTTTTGAAGACGTAAACATTGACTTTGTTAAAAATTTTCAAAAATTCCTACACACAAAAGCTGCTGCTATATCAGGTTCTCCACTAGCCCAGAATACAAAACACACCTATTATAATAAATTTAAAGCATGCTTAAATGCAGCTTTTGAAGAAGGATACCTTAATGAGAATATTGTCAGCAAAGTTAAAAGTATTCCTATGGGAGAAACTCATAGAGAATATTTATCTATTGACGAGCTTCAAGCGCTATCAAAAACTAAATGTAAAATTCCTGTATTAAAATCAGCCTTTATTTTTAGCTGTTTATCAGGTATTCGTTGGTCAGATATTAATAGTTAGGACACAAAGAAATTCGTACCACAAAAATATATGCCAAAATCATTGATAAAAAGATGAAAGAAGCTGCAACATTAATACCTGAATTAAATATTTTGTAATTATGAATTACATTAGACAGTATTCTAAATATGTACTAACAAATACAACCAAAGTAATTAGTAATCTAGAGACAATAAAAGAAAAAATTAAATTTTACAAAAAAAAAGTTACAGTAAAAACTCCAATGATTTTTATAACAATACTTTTTTCTATTATAATAATATATTTTGGAAAACTATTACTTATAGAAAACAATATTTATTTAAGATTGGCTAATTTGATTATTATAATTATGAGTGTATTACTTTTTAATATTTTTGGTAGTATATTGTACTATAATTTTCGACCAGAATTTAGAAATAAAGATTTGGATAACAAAAATAACATCAATAATAACACATATATAAAAACTGAATTCGAATTAAATGAAGGTA
>CAYWOM010000100.1:0-6255 GCA_964459905.1 uncultured Polaribacter sp.
GGGATCATTTTAATGTGTTTTTAAATTTTGAAACTAACAATTCCGCAATCTAATTCAAATATTTGTCCAGAAATGGATGTCGCTTTATCAGAAATCAAGAAGGTTGCTAAGTTGGCAACTTCGGCAGGTTTTAAAAATTTTTTAAGTGGATGACGTTCTGTTATATTTGCAATTATTTTGTCGTTTCTAAGTAATTTTGATGCCAAATCTGTATCTGTAACAGTTGGTGCTATTGCGTTTACACGAATTGTTGGTGCTAGTTCTGCGCCCAAAGATTTTGTAAGACCTTCTACGGCAGATTTTGCAGCAGCAACACTAGCATGAAATGGCATTCCTAGTTTAGCCGCAACTGTGCTAAATAGTAAAATATTAGGGTTATTACCTTTTTTAAGAGAAGGCAAATAATGTTGAATTGCTTTTATAGCGCCAATTACGTTAATCTCAAAATCGTCTCTAAAATCTTCTAATTTTAATCTAGAAATTGGTTTCAAATTAATGCTTCCTGGGCAATAAATTAACGTGTCTATTTCATCAATTTTTGGTAATTCATCGGTAAGAATATCACCGTTGTAATGGGTTAGATTATTGTGAGACAACACAGGAGCGGTTCTGCTGATATTTATAATAGAATTTTTATCGACTAAAGATTCTATAATTGCGTTTCCAATTCCTTTGCTGCCTCCAATAACTAAAATTTTTCTCATAACTTTTAACGTCTTCCTTTTAAGCGCTTTTCTATTTTCTGTTTAACAGCTGTTAAGCGCTTCATTAAATCCATTATTTCTGGATCTTTTTCTATTTTATATACTTCATTTAGTTCTAATACCAAGGCTTTTACCTCTCTAGATGCTAAAATACGGTCACTTGTTGTTTTAAATGAGAATTTTCTGTTCTCAAACTCTACAGCTCTTTCTATTAAATTCATTGTATGGTTATCTCTTTTACTAATTTTCTAATTTTCGAATATAATTATAAAAGTTAGATAACCAAGAAAATTCTGAATTTATTATATTTTTAAGATGTTAAAGGTTTTCCTTTTAAGCGTCTCTCAATTCTTTGTTTAATTAGTGTTAGCCGTTTCATTATGTCCATAATATTAGAATCTTTACTTTCTTTGTAAACTTCATTTAGGCTTAAAATTAATTCCTTTGCTTCTCTAGCGGCCATTATACGATCGCTAGTAGTAGGAAATCTCATTTTTCTAGTTTCGAATTCTAGAGCTTTTTTTATTAACTCCATAATTTAATATTTTAATGTATTTTGTAATTCTATTATTTTTTCTGATGTATTAAATTCGCCTCCAAAATAAGAAGTTACGGTAGATGATGTGTCGTCTTTTATGCCTCTAGAAGAAACACAAAGATGTTTTGCGTCTATAATTACGGCAACGTTTTCTGTTTGTAAAACTAATTTTAATTCTTCGGCAATTTGGTTTGTTAAACGTTCTTGAACCTGCGGTCTTTTTGCATAATATTGTACAATTCTATTTAATTTTGATAAGCCAATTACTTTTCCTGATGAAATATAAGCAACATGTGCTTTTCCAATAATAGGTACAAAATGATGTTCGCAATTAGAGTAAAATGTTATGTTTTTTTCTACCAACATTTGGTTGTATTGGTACTTATTGTCAAATAAAGCAACCTTAGGCTTATTTGCTGGGTTTAAGCCAGAAAAAATTTCTTCAATATACATTTTTGCAACTCTTTTTGGAGTTCCTTTTAAAGAATCATCTGTTAAATCTAAGCCCATTACATCCATTATTTGTGAAAATAAATGTGCTATTTTTTCTTTTTTATCTTCATCAGAAACTTCAAATGCATTTGGTCTTATCGGGGTTTTTAAGCCGGTAAATAAATGGTCGTCTCCAACTTCTTTAAATGAAAAACCATTTAATTTTTGTTCTAATTCTTTTTCTTCCGTAATCATGGTGTGTCTTTTTAATGTGCTGTCTTTAAGAACTCTAACTTAAAAGCAAAGCACGTTTTTATCTTTTTGAAATAGAGTTATTTGTTATTGTTTTTTGTCTAGTACACTTAAATCTACCTTTCTCAAAGGTTCTTAGTTTCTCGTGTTTTGTTTTTCTTCCTTGCACTCTTGCTCTCCACATTTTAAAGCTTTTCGGCTTCATTTCTTTTCGCATTAAATCAATTACTTGTTGTTCTTTAAGACCAAACTGAAATTGAATAGCTTCAAAGGTGGTTCTGTCTTCCCAGGCCATTTCTATAATTCTATCAATTTTAATACCATCTAAAGTCATAAGTAATAGATTTATTTTATAGTGTCATAAAATTCGTAGTTCTTATTATTTTCTACCTTTAATTCTGCTAACTTATCTATAAATTTCTTGTTTTCTTTTAATAATTTATTGCTTTTAAACCGCACAAAATTTCCTTGTGCATGAACGCTAAATCCATCTGTTTTGTAGGTGTATAATTGATAAAAAGGAATTGCCCAACTATAATTTTTAAGTCCTTTGTTTATATGTACTAAAACACCTTTTTTTCTAATTTCTATATTTGCATAATTAATGTCAGAAATTGTATTCATAACATTTTTAAAACCTTGGCTTACATCAATAATCATCATCCTTTTAGAACCAATACCTTTCATTTTAATTGCTTCAAAAAAAGAATAAGAATTGCCTACTAAATTATCTATAGCGGCAGCTGTTTCTTTGTTTTTATGAGTGGTATTAAAAATCATACTCAAAGGTACGTAAAAACAATTTTGTTTAACTATTTAGAGATGTAGTTAAACAAGAATTAACAAAAAATTATCATTTGACAAAAGGTAGTTTTTAGTCGTTTTTCATCATTTTATTTCGATCAGAAAGAGTATGTTTTTTTAAGATTCTGTGACTTTCTTTTATTACTTTAGGGTCATTTTTCATGCCCCACAAAATATCACTTGCTTTTTTTCTATTTGTTTTAATATCTACTATTGGTTTTGGGTAATCGATACCTAATTCAATATTATTAAACTGTTCATCTAATGGTGTCATTAAATAAGGCTCATGAATAAATGCAATTGGTAAGTTTTTAAGTTCTGGAACCCATTTTTTTATAAAAACAGCATCTTTATCATGATCAATACTGTTTTTTGTTGGGTTATAAACTCTTAGTAGGTTAATGCCGGTTTCGCCTGCATTTATTTGCAATTGAGGAAAATGAATACCGGGTTCGAAATCTAAAAACATTTGCGAAAGATGGTTGGTTGCAGCTTGCCAAGGTTGCCATAAAATATGTGTAAAAAAAGAAATTAACATAGCGCGCATTCTAAAATTTAAATAACCAGTTTCATTTAAACAGCGCATGCTAGCATCTACTAAAGGAAAACCTGTTTTTCCTTCTTTCCAGGCTTTTTGATATTCTAAAGAGATGCTTTTTTTTAGTTTAGAATACCCTTTATTAATACTCTCGTTTTGCATGGTGTGCTCCATTTCAAATTTTTGAATAAAATGAGCCTGCCAGCGCAATCTAGAAATAAAAGCACCTAAGTGTCTTTTGTTGGCATCGTTTTTAAATTCTTGTGCTTTTTTAAAAACTTGTCTAATAGAGATATTTCCCCAGGCAATGTATGGAGATAGCCTACTACAACTTTCTCTTGATGCAGCTGGTTTAGAGATATTGTACATGTACTCTTTGTGTCTGTCTTCAAAAAAAGTATTGGCATATTTCCAAGCCATTTTTGAACCCCCTTTTTGAAAATTAGATTTTTTTGGAGTTTTCAAATCTGTAATTATAAACTTTTTTTCTATGGAATTTATTTCTTCTATTGATAAAAATTTATCAGCATTGTATATTATGTTAATTGGCTGTTTATTCATGTAATCATCCCACATATCAAACCAATCTTCTCTATCTAATAAACCTCTTAAAACCCCGTTGTTATTGTTTTCTGTCCAATTTATATTGTTGTTTCTGCAGTACCTCGTAAAATCTTTATCTCTGTTATAAGTTATTAAAAGTCCGGTTTCTTGATGAGAGAAAACGGTATTTAATTTAAACGTGTTTTGTAGTTGATTAAACGCCGTAATTACTTCAGCATTTACACATAAAATTTTTGTGTTAAAATGTTTTAAATCGTCATTAATTGCTACTAAAGATTCTTTTATAAAATTCCAATGACGTTCATTATAATGCGAATCTTCTATTAACGAGTTTTCAAAAACATATAAGAATAAGATGCGTTTATTTGATGATAAAGCATTGTAAATTGCCTCATTGTCTTGTAGCCTTAAATCTCGTTTTAACCAAATAATATGTACTTCTTCTCTGTTAGTATTCATCTAAATTATTAATAATATGGTTTGCTTTTTTCTTAATTTTTATCCTTTCTTCTGATGACATTTTGTTTAATAAACTATACATCATTTTCATCCTAAAAATTCCTGATAACTGTGCTTTCTTTTCATCTAAAAAGTTCCAATATAGAGTGTTAAAGGGACAGGCATTTTCTTCGAATTTTTTATTTTTTTTATAGTAACAGGTATCGCAATAATTACTCATTTTACTAATGTAACTTCCGCTAGAAACATAGGGTTTTGTTGCAATTTTACCTCCATCTGCAAACTGACTCATACCGCGAGTATTTGGTAGTTGTACCCATTCTATAGCGTCTACATAAATACCTAAATACCAAGCATCTATTTCATCTGGATTAATTTGGGTTAGTAATGCAAAGTTACCCGTAATCATTAAACGTTGTATGTGATGGGCGTACCCGTTTTCTAGAGAATTGTTTATGGCGTTTTTTAAACAGTTCATTTTTGTGTTGCCTGTCCAGAAAAAATCAGGAAGCTTATTTTTATTGTTTAAATAGTTTTCTTTTTTGTATGCTGGCATCAACATCCAATACATACCTCTCATATATTCTCGCCAACCTAAAATTTGTCTTATAAAACCTTCTACTTGAGAGATGTCTATTTCCTCTTTTTTAGTTCTATAAATTTCTAAAACCATGTTAATAATTTCTTTTGGAGCAATCATTTTTGTGTTCATTGCAAAAGAAATTCTAGAATGAAAAAGGTAATAATTGTTGGTATGCATAGCGTCTTGATAATCGCCAAAATGAATTAACAAATGTTCGCAGAAATAGTTTAGTTGTGTAAGTGCTTGTTTTCTAGAAATTGGGTATTCAAAATATTTTGCATTTATTTTTCCTATTGATTTTACTTCGGCTTTTTTAATATCCAGTATAATGTCTTCAACATTATTATCAAAGTTTTTTGCAGGCGGAATTAAAACTTCTCCTTTCCACTTTTTTCTATTGCTAGCATCGTAATTCCACTTACCGCCTTCAGGTTGATTATTTATAACTAAGATTTGATGTTTTTTACGCATATCGCGATAAAAGTTCTCCATCAAAAATTGCTTTTTTCCTTTAAAAAAAGTTTGTAAATCTTCTTTTTCTGTATAAAAATGCTCTGTAGAAAAAACTTCTGACCTTATATTTAACGTATTTGAAAATTCTTTTAATTGCGCATGTAATCTATATTCATCTGGTGCTTGGTAATTAAATTGTTTAATGTTGTTTTCTTTAATTAAAAGCGCTAAGTTTTGTTTTAAATTTTGAGTGTTATTTGCGTCATTTAATTTAAAGTAAATAACGTTATGTTTTGCTTTTTTTAATTCGTCTGCAAAATTTCTCATAGCCGCAAAAAAACCAACAATTTTCTGAATATGGTGCGTTACATAATCTGTTTCTTGTCGCATTTCAAAAAAACAATAAAGTGTATTGTCATCTTTTTTATCGAACCAAGAATGCTGGCTATTTAATTGGTCTCCAAGAATTAATCTTAATTTTTTCATTTTAAAACAAGGTTTTTTCTAACCATATATTTCTATATTTATAATTGCTGTCATAACGTGATGCTTGCAGTTGTGTATTAAATTTTCTGTTTCTGGGATCATTGCCAACGCCAGCAACGTACATCCAATTTCCATAATTACTATGTACGTCATAATCAATTAAAAGTGATTCGAAATAAGCAGCGCCAATACGCCAATCTTGCAATAGTTCTTTGGCAAAATAAGATGCTACATTTTGTCGTCCTCGGTTACTCATCCATCCGGTTTCTTTAAGTTCAATCATGTTTGCGTTTACAAAATTGTCTTTTGTTTCTCCGTCTATCCAACTTTTTATTATTTTAGAATCAGAATTCCATTTATAATTTTTCTCTAAAATTCCGCCAATTTTAAAAATTTTACTATTGTGTTTTAAAGAAATGTATTTAAAATAATCTCGCCAAAT
>CAYWOM010000101.1:0-6234 GCA_964459905.1 uncultured Polaribacter sp.
GTAGAGTCATCTGTTCTTCAGAAAAATTAATAACTTACGTTAAAGATAGAGCAGGGCATGATATGAGATATGCAATTGATGCTACTAAGCTAAAAAATGAACTTAACTGGGAGCCATCTTTACAATTTGAAGAAGGAATAGAAATAACAATAGATTGGTATTTAGCAAATGAAGATTGGATGAACCGAATTGTAAACGGAGATTATAAGGATTATTATAAAAAACAATACAATTAATTTATGAAAGGAATTATTTTAGCAGGAGGTTCAGGTACTCGATTATATCCAATTACAATAGCTGTAAGTAAGCAATTATTGCCTATTTATGATAAACCAATGATTTATTATCCACTTTCGGTTTTAATGTTAGCTGGAATTAAAGAAATATTAATTATTACTACACCTCACGATCAAGAGGCTTTTATAAAATTATTAGGTGATGGATCTCAGGTAGGATGTAAATTTGAATATGCCGTACAACCTAAACCTAACGGACTGGCAGAAGCATTTATTATTGGTGAAAATTTTATTGGTAATGATAAAGTTGCTCTAGTTTTAGGAGATAATATTTTTTATGGAAACGGATTTGGGACTTTATTAAGAAGTAAAACTAATGTTATTGGTGCCGCAGTTTTTGCCTACCCAGTTAATGATCCAGAGCGTTATGGTGTAGTTGAATTTGATAAGGATAACAAGGTAATTAGTCTTGAGGAAAAACCTGAAAAGGCAAAATCTTCTTATGCAGTGCCAGGACTTTATTTTTATGATAATAGAGTAGTAGCGTACGCCAAAAAAGTAATACCATCTGAAAGAGGAGAAAAAGAAATTACAGCCTTAAATCAAATCTATTTAGATAACCAAGAATTAGAGGTTGGTATAATGACTAGGGGTATGGCTTGGTTAGATACAGGAACGGTAGACTCTATGGACGGAGCAACAGAGTTTGTTAGAGTAATGGAAAAACGAACAGGTAAAAAAATTGCCTGTATAGAAGAAGTAGCTTTTTTACACGACTTTATTAATAAAAAGCAATTATTACAAGCTGCCATTAAATATGGTAAAAGTGGTTATGGTAAATATATTCAAAAAATAGCAGAGTAAAATGGAAAATGTTGAATTGATTAATTTACCAAAAATTTTAGATCCAAGAGGTAATTTAAGTTTTCTTGAATCTAATAATCAGATTCCTTTTAAAATTAAAAGAACCTACTGGATTTATGATGTGCCAGGCGGCGAAACAAGAGGAGGGCATGCTTTTAAAGAACAAAAAGAAGTAATAATAGTGCTTTCGGGAAGTTTAGATGTTGTAATTTTCGATGGAGTTAAAGAAGAAAAAATATCATTAAATAGATCGTATCATGCTTTGTATATTTCTAATAATTTATGGAGACATATGGAGAATTTTTCAACCAATGCTGTTGTTATGATTGTTTCTAATACCCTATTTGATGAGAATGATTATATAAGAGATATTGAAAAATTTAAGACGCTAAAGAATGAAAAATAAAACTGTTTTCGATACTTCGGTAATCGAACTACCAAAAATTAGTAGCAGAGCAGGAAATATTACAGCTATAGAAAACAATATAGAAGTTCCGTTTGAAGTGAAAAGGATATTTTACTTGTATGATATTCCTGGTGGAGAAAATAGAGGAGCACATGCGCATAAAGAATGTCATCAATTTTTAATTGCGGTATCTGGTAGTTTTGAAGTACAACTAGATGATGGAAAAGTAAAAAAAACAGTCATGCTAAATCAACCTTATAAAGGGTTGCATATTCCTCCTGGAATTTGGGCATCTGAAGTAAACTTTTCTTCAGGCGCTATTTGTTTAGTTTTAGCTTCCCATACATACGAAGAAGAAGATTATATTAGAGATTATAAAGAATATTTAAAAAACATAAAGAAATGAAAAAAGTATTAATAGCAGGTTGTGGAGGTGCTCCTTCTGAAGGAGTTGTAAATTCATTATTAAAATGTGATAAAAATGATGAAATTATTGGAATGGGAAGTGAACCTACAGATTTAGTTCTTTCAAATACCAAGCGAAAATATGTAATACCTTATGCAGACGATGCAAATTATGAAAAAGAACTTTTAAAAATTTTAGAAAAAGAGAAGCCAGATTTAGTGCATTTTCAAAATGATTTAGAAATTTTTGAAGCATCAAAAATAAGAGATAAAATAGTAGCTACAGGTACAAAAATCTACATGCCAAGTCACGATGTAATTGATACCTGTGTAGATAAATATAAATCATACCTAAAATGGGAAGCAGCTGGAGTAAAAGTTGCAAAAAACATATTATTAAATAATGAAGAAGATCTTAAAAAAGCTTTTTCTACTTTAGGGAATAAAGATGGGAAAATTTGGTTAAGAGCATCTTCTATAGGTGGTGGTGGAAAAGGAGCTTTACCAACTAATGATTTTGAGTTTGGGAAAAAATGGATTGAAAAACATAACGGTTGGGGAGATTTTGTAGCTGCAGAACTATTAACCCCAGATACTGTAACATGGCTTTCACTTTGGCATGAAGGCGAGTTGGTTGTTGCACAAACAAGAATTAGAAAAGGATGGTCACACGGAAATAGAACTTTATCTGGAGTTACAGGAGTTACCAAAGTGGGTCAAACTTTTTCAGATAAAATTGTAGATGATGTTGCTTTGCAATCTATTTATGCAATAGATAAAAAACCACATGGTATTTTTGGTGTTGACATGGCTTATGACAAAGATTGTTTTCCATGCCCAACAGAAATTAATATTTCAAGATTTTTTACTACTGTATTGTTTTTTACAGAAGCAGGAATAAATATGCCAAAGATGTTTAAAGATATTGTTTTACACGGAGAGTTTCCTGTTTTAGATAAAAAAATAAACCCATTACCTGATGGTTTATTATGGTTAAGAGGCATGGATACAAAACCAAAGTTAATGCATGAAGATGATATAGAAAAAGAAATAGTTCAATTATGATTTTAGTTACCGGTGTGTCTGGTTTTATAGGGAAGCATTTATTAAATACGCTATTAAAAACTTACGGACATGATAATATTTTAGCTTTAACGTCAAAACCAATAAATCAGTGTAAATATTTATTACATAACAATTATTCTTTTGATGAAGATTTCTTTATTAAAAACGGTTTTGATAAGATTCATACAATTATTCATGCCGGGGCTTACACACCAAAATCTAATAAAGAAGCAAATCATATAGAATACTGTAATTCAAATATACTATCTACAACAAAAATAATAACATCTAAACTACCGTGCTTAAAAAAAGTAATTTTTTTAAGCACTTTAGATGTTTACAAAAACAATAGCATTATTTCTGAAGAAACAGAAATAGCTCCTGTTTCTTTATATGGATACTCTAAATTATACGGTGAAGAATTAGTGCTATCATTTGCAAAACAAAAACAAATAAAGAGTCAAATATTAAGAGTTGGCCACGTTTATGGTGAAGGTGAAGAAAAGTATAAAAAAATCATACCGCTTACAATGCGTAAGTTATTATTAGGCGAACCTTTAGATTTATATAATGAAGGTGATGAAATTCGAACTTTTATTCATGTAAGAGATATTGTAGATAATATAATTAAGACAATAAAATTAGAAGAAAACATAGGCGTTATTAATTTAGTAGGAGAAGATAAAATACAAATTAAAAATCTTATCAAACAAATTATTTCAATTAGCAAAACAGATCCTATAATAAATAAAGTAGAAACAGAAAGCACGCCAAGAAATTTAATGTTTAACAACTCAAAAATGAAAAATTATTTAGGTTCGCCAAAAATAACTTTAGAAGAAGGTCTTAGATTAGAGTGGAATTATATGAAAAATATACCAGAATGAATATTTTTTTTGATTTAGACGGAACTTTAATAAATTCTAAAATTAGATTATTTAATTTATTTCAAGATTTAGTACCGCAATCTAACTTTACATTTGAAGAGTATTGGAATTTGAAAAAACAAAAAATTAATCATAAAGATATTTTAATTAACTATTTTAATTTTAATGACTCACAGATTAATCATTTTCAAAATAAGTGGATGGAGCTAATAGAGTCAGAAACATATTTAAAATTTGATATCCCTTTTAAAGGAACAACAGAATATTTTTTAGACTTAAAACAAAAGGGCTATTTATTATATGTAGTAACCGCTAGACAATTAAAAGAAAAAGCGGCTGAGCAAATAGCAAGTTTTGGTTGGGCTAAAATTTTTGCTGAGATATTAGTAACTGAGCAAAAAAACACCAAAGAAAGCTTAATATTTCCTTATTTAAATGATAAAGCAAATAGCTACATGGTTGGAGATACAGGTTCTGATGTTAATGTTGGGAAAAAATTAAACATTAAAACAGTAGCTGTTTTATCAGGTTTTTTAAGTGAAAAAGTGTTAAAAACATATAAGCCAGATTATACTTTTAAAAACATAATAGATTTTAAACCAAACTTGTTATCAAGTAATTCGTAAATTTTCTTAAATATAAAGCTATGATTAAATTTTTAGATTTAAAAAAAATAAATGACCAATATCAACAAGAATTAAAAGATGCATCAAATAGAGTTATAGATTCTGGTTGGTATTTATTAGGAAATGAGTTAACTTCTTTTGAACAAAACTATGCAGAATTTTGTGCTGTAAAACATTGTTTAGGTGTTGCCAACGGATTAGATGCTTTGCGTTTAATATTTAGAGCCTATATAGAAATGGGAATTATGAAAGCTGGAGATGAAGTAATTATTCCTGCCAATACCTACATAGCTTCGGTTTTAGCAGTAACAGATAATAACTTGGTTCCTGTATTTGTAGAACCCTGTATAAAAACGTATAATTTAGATGCTACTAAAATTGAAGAAGCTATAACTAAAAAAACAAAAGCAGTTCTAACGGTACATTTATATGGTCAAATATCTATAGATCAAAAAATGTTAGATGTATGCGCAAAACATAAACTTAAATTAGTTGAAGATGGTGCACAATCTCATGGAGCCATATTAAACGGTAAAACTTCTGGAGGAATAGGAGACGCTGCAGGGCATAGTTTTTATCCAGGAAAAAACCTAGGAGCTTTAGGTGATGGAGGCGCCGTAACAACCAATGATACCAAATTATCAGAAGTAATTAAAGCGTTAAGAAATTATGGTTCTCATAAAAAATATCATAATATTTATCAAGGATACAACTCGCGTTTAGATGAAATACAAGCTGCATTTTTAAATGTTAAACTTAAATTTATTGAAGAAGACATTAAAGCTAGAAGATTAGTAGCATCTTATTATTTAAAAAATATAAATAATTCAAAAATAATTCTTCCTAAAGTAATTCAAAAAGAAGGGCATGTTTGGCATTTATTTGTAATACGCATTAAAAATAGAGAAAAAGTACAAGCCTTTTTAGCAGAAAACGGAATTCAAACCTTAATTCATTATCCAATACCACCAAATAAACAGGAAGCTTATAAAGAGTTTAATCATCTTAAACTTCCTATCACAGAAGAAATACATAAAGAGGTGTTAAGCCTTCCTTTAAGTCCGGTTATAACAGAAGAAGAGCTCGAAAAAGTAGTGCAGTGTTTAAATAAAATTTAAATTTTATGATTAAAAATTATTTAAAAAAAAATATAAAATTTTTTTTAAAATTTTTTCTGCCCAATATTTTTGCTTTCAAAAGAATTACTTATCAAGTTATGCCAAACTGTGATCAAAAAACATTAATAACCGGTACAGGAAAAGTTAGTATAGGCAAAAATTGTAAGTTTGGATTTAGAAATGGCGGTTTTTATAGGAATGGATGTATAGAAATGCAACCTCGTGAAGAAAAAGCTATTATAAAAATTGGAAATGGTGTAACAACAAATAATAATCTTTTTATTTGTGCATTAAATTATATAGAAATAGGTGATGAAACTTTAATTGGGCAGAACGTTACTTTAATGGACTCTGATGGACACGGAATTATGCCAGATAAAAGAAGAGAAAAAGGAGAAGTAGGTAAAATAATTATTGGTAAAAACGTATGGATAGGCAGTAACGTAATGATATTAAAAGATACAAAAATTGGCTTTAATACTATTGTTGCAGCTGGTGCTGTTGTAAAAGGTAGTTTTCCAAGTAATGTTATTATAGGAGGAATACCCGCCAAAATTATCAGAAAAATTTAATGGAGAAAGAAAAATCGGCCTATCGGCAAATTATGAAAGCAACCTCTATATTTGG
>CAYWOM010000102.1:0-6217 GCA_964459905.1 uncultured Polaribacter sp.
AACCATAATTTCCAAAGAAATTTACTTTTCCGGTTTTATAATTCATATTGGTAGAAGTGTTGTAACGAACGTAATGCCCGGCTGTAATTCCTGTATCTATAGAGCCGTTAAAACCCATATTCGCATTCTTATTAAGTATAATATTTATAATACCACTCATGCCTTCAGGATTGTATTTTGCTGAAGGATTTGTAATTAATTCAATACTTTTTATGGACGTAGAGGGTATTTGTTTTAACAATTGTGCCGCAGAAATGTTTGTTGGTTTTCCATCGACTAAAACACGTACATTATTATTACCACGTAAACTAATTTCGCCTGTTTGGCTATCTACACTTACAGATTGTACGTTGTTTAATAATTCTGAAGCTGTGGTACCTGCAGCGGTTAAATCTTTACCAACATTTATTACTTTTCTGTCTACTTTTTGAACAACTGTAGATGTTTCTGCTCTAACTACAACTTCATCTAAAGAGGCACTTTCTTCATTTAAAGCAATAGTTCCAAGGTTAATAATTTTATTTTTATTGGTAATGTTTATCTCTCTCGAGAATATTTTAAAGCCAATGAATTGAACCTCAACAATACTTTTTCCTTTAGGAATATCTTTAATTTCAAAAACTCCTTTTTCATCTGTAATACCTCCTGTTATAATTTCTTTTGCCATATCTCTAATTACAATATTTACATAAGGTAAGACTTGTTTAGAGTCGCTGTCTATAACTTTTCCTGAAACAACTCCAGGTTTTGGAAGGTTGCTTTTTGTTAGCTGTGCAAAAGAATTTATACAGACAAAAAGAATTAAACTTACTAGTATTTTTTTCATGTTGGGTTGATTTAAATAATTTAGTTGGTGTTATATAGACTCAATTATATTTGTTTTTGTTACGATTATGTTTAATAATTAACGTATATTTAACAATATGAAAAATTTAACATTAGTTATTGGCGCATCTACAAATCCTAATAGATATTCTAATATTGCAGTTAAAAGGTTGTTAGATAAAGGGTTAAAAGTTGTTGCTTTGGGTTTACAAAAAGGAAAAGTTTTTGATGCTATTATAGATGATGAAAAAATTGACTTCAAAAATATAGATACCGTTACTTTGTATTTGAATCCAAAAAGACAAGAAGAGTACTATAATTATATAATTAGTTTAAACCCTAGAAGAGTGATTTTTAATCCTGGAACAGAAAATGAAGCGTTTATTAAATTATTACAAAATAATAATATTGAGTCAGAAGTTGCTTGTACTTTAGTTTTGTTATCTACTAATCAATATTAAATTTCTTGTTTTTAGAAATAATATACATAGTTTAGTCTTCAGAAAAAACCTTTCCAGGTTCCGCTAAATCAACATTAAAAAAAATAGTTTGGGCTTCTTTTTTAAACAAAGATAGCTCTTTATATCTACCAGAGTAATGGCCAATAACTAATTTACCAACGGTTGCTTCTTTTGCGATTTTTGCGGCTTCGATAGCGGTAGAATGCCTGGTTTTTTTAGCTAAATCTTTTTTGTCTTCTAAAAAAGTAGCTTCATGATATAGCAAGTCTACATTTTTAATGATCGGTACAATGTCTGGTTTGTAACAAGTATCACTGCAAAAAGCAAAGCTTAATGGTTTTGGTGGATTTATTGTTAGTTCAGAATTAGTAACAACGTCTCCGTTAGATAAAGCTACGTCTTTTCCTGCTTTTATGTTTAAGTAATCGGCCTTGTTAATTTCTGGATAACCGCTAATGTTTAGCATGTTTAGTTTTCTTGATTTTTCTTTTTCTGTAAATAAATAACCATTGGTATACACTCTGTGTTTTAATGGTATTGTTCTTACAGAAACCTTATCATCTTCAAAAATAAGTTCACTTTCTTTAGATGATAATTCATGAAATATCATTGGGTATTTTGCATGCGATTCAGAAATTTTTAGTTGTAAAAGTGTAACTTTTTTTATTCCCTTTGGTCCATAAATATGCAATTCTTTTTCTCTGCTTAAAATACCATACGTAGATAATAAACCAACCAAACCATAAAAATGATCGCCATGTAAATGAGAAATAAAAATATGATCTATTTTAGAAAAACCAACCTTGTATTTTCGCATTTGCTGCTGTGTGCCTTCACCACAGTCTATTAAAAAATGACGATTATTAATTTCTAAATATTGCGAAGTAGGAAATGCGTTTGCACGCGGAGTTGCAGAATGGCAACCTAAAATAGTTAGGTGTATGCTCATTTAATTACAAAACGTTTAGAAATTATTTTTTTATTATTTGTTATGCTGTAAATGTACATTCCTGAAGCTAAATTATTTTTAAAAAAATAAAATGAATTGTTACCTTCTTTTGTTTTTATGTTTTTGTTGAAAACAGTCTTTCCTAACACATTTTTTACAACAAAAATAATGCTAGAATTTACATCAGCTATAAAAGATATTTTTGTTGAATTTGTAAACGGATTTGGGGCAGCAGTTAAGTTATCTAAAGATTTTTTTTGCGAAAAACCTATAAATGAAATGCTTATAAATAAAATAAAAAGTATTTTTTTAACCATCTACTATTTTTTAAAATCCTAATGCTCTTTCTATAACTTCCATTTCTATAATATCTTCTGCCTCTTGCAAAGTTGGAACGATATTAAAGTTTTCTGGAAAATCATCTACATCTACATTTTTATAAACAACAACAAAAGATGTACCATTTTGTTTTTTTTGAGTGGCAAAATTTAAAAATGATACTAAATTTGTATTGGTGCAATTAAGAGTTTCAGAAATTTTAATAATTATATGCTCGTTTGTTACATCTTTTTTGGTTTCTAAAAAAGAAGCATAAAACTCTTTAAACGAATTTTCATTTGAAGAAATAAGCAGGTAATTTTCTTTTTTTTCTATAATCATAAATTATCTTTTAATCTGTTGCGCCAATAAGTAAATAACTGCCATTCTTACTGCAACACCATTTTCTACTTGATTTAAAATAATAGATTCATCTGCATCTGCAACATCGCTAGTAATTTCTACACCGCGGTTTATTGGTCCCGGATGCATAATAACAATTTTCTTGCCAAGATTGTCTAAAATTTCTTTATTAATGCCAAATAACTGTGTGTATTCTCTAGTCGATGGAAAATATTTTATGTCCATTCTTTCGTGTTGCACGCGTAAAACATTGGCAACATCGCACCATTCTAATGCTTTTTTTAAGTTGGTTTCAACCGTTACACCCAAACTAGAAATATATTTAGGAATTAATGTTGTTGGACCACAAACTTTTACTTCTGCACCTTGTAATTGTAGTGCAAATATGTTAGAAAGTGCCACTCTAGAGTGCAACACATCGCCAATAATAACAATTTTTTTTCCTTTTACTGAACCTAGTTTTTCTCTAATTGAATAAGAGTCTAATAGTGCTTGTGTTGGGTGTTCATGGGTGCCGTCTCCAGCATTTATAATTTTTGCATCTACATGATTCGATAAAAAAACACCGGCACCAACATTTGGGTGTCGCATTACAACAATATCTACTTTCATTGCTAAAATGTTGTTTACCGTATCAATTAAAGTTTCTCCTTTTTTTACAGAAGATTGACTTGCAGAAAAATTAATAACATCTGCAGATAAACGTTTTTCAGCAAGTTCGAAACTTAATTTTGTTCGGGTGCTGTTTTCAAAAAATAAGTTGGCAATTGTAATATCTCTTAACGAAGGAACCTTTTTTATAGGCCTGTTTATTACTTCTTTAAAATGATCTGCGGTTTTAAAAATAAGATCAATATCGTTGGCGTTTAGGTATTTTATTCCCAATAAATGTTCTACACTTAATTCAGACACAGCAAGGTTTTTAAGTTAGGCATTTGTTTATTATTTTTTATTTTACGGTTAAAAACAACATGTTTTCTTTTAATAAAAAAGGTGTTTTTTTAACTTATTTTTGTTCTATATAAACAGCATCTTTTTTATGTGTTTCTTTCCAGGTTACTAAAACCTTTTCTTCATTTATAGCATCAACTTGTCTTCCTTTGTAATTTGGTTGAATTGGTAAATGTCTGCTAAAACGCCTGTCTATTAATACTAAAAGTTCAATATTTTTTGGTCTTCCGTAAGATTGTATCGCCGTTAAAGCAGCTCTAATACTTCTTCCAGAAAACAAAACATCGTCTATAATTACTACTTTCTTATCTTCAATTAAAAAATTTATTTCGGTTTTTTCTGCCGCTAAAGGCGTTTCTTTTCTTCTAAAATCATCTCTATAAAAAGTAATGTCTAAAAGCCCTAATTCTAAATCTTTAATATGGTATTCTGTTTTTAATAAATGCGCCAATCTTTTGGCTAAAAAAGAACCTCTAGGTTGTAGGCCAATTAAAACAGTGTTTTCAAAATTATTATGATTTTCGATTAACTGACACGCCAATCGATGCAAAATTATTTCAATATCTTTAGAGTTTAGTAAGGTTTTTCTGCTCATAAGAAAAGTATCAAATTAGTTTGATAGTAATTTATTATCAAAATTAACGTAAATTAGTGTATACACAAAATTTATGATGTGTAAATGCAGTATTGGTTTTGTTAATTAAATTGTTGACAACAAATAAAGCAGAATTAAATGCGGTATAACACTTGTAGTACCTTTAATTTATTAATTCAAATATCATAGTTATGTCTCTATTAAAGTTTGAATCCATGCTTAAAACCAACAATGTTTTTTTCTTTGATTTGGTTGAGTTCGAGGAAATTATAATCCATTATTTAGATGTAGGTAAGCACGCACTTGCAAAAAAAGCAGTAAAATTAGGTTTAGAACAACATCCTGCTTCTGTAGATTTAAAATTACTACGGGTAGAGTTGTATGTTTTTGAAGATGAGTTAGATAAAGCGTCATTATTACTAAAAATAATTGAACGATTAGAACCAAGTAACGATGAGGTTTTTATTCAAAAAGCAACCATTAGCTCTAAAAAAGGATTTCATAAAGAAGCAATTGTAGATTTAAAAAAAGCGTTATCATTTACAGACGATAAAGTAGATATTTGGTCTTTATTAGGAATGGAATATTTGTATGTAGACGATTTTAAAAACGCTCGTTTAAACTTTATAAAATGTGTAACAGTAGATGTAGAAGATTATTCTGCACTCTATAATGTTGTGTATTGTTTTGATATGGAAAAAGAACACCAGCAAGCAATTAGTTATTTAAATATATATATAGATAGAAACCCGTATTGCGAAGTTGCTTGGCATCAATTAGGAAGACAAAATTTTATTTTAGAAATGTTTAAAGAAGCTTTAATAGCTTTCGATTATGCCGTTTTAATTGATGAGTCTTTTATTGGCGGTTATCTAGAAAAAGCAAAAACCTTAGAGGCTTTAGAGCAATACCAACAAGCAATAGATAATTATTTAATTACCTTAGAATTAGACGATCCAACTGCGTTTGCCTATGTTAGAATTGGCGAATGTTACCAGAAGATAGGCAAGTTAGAAGCAGCTGTTTCTTATTACAAAAAAGCACTGCACGAAGATCCTTTGTTAGATAGAGCTTGGTTTTTATTAACTAATTTATATTACCAGAAAGAAAATTATCAAAAAGCAGCATATTATGTTTCTAAAGCTTTAAAAATTGATGAGGATAACGTTTTCTATTGGAGGCGATATTCAGAAATAAATTTAAAATTAAACTTTTTTGAAGAAGCAGTTTCGGGCTTTAATAAATGCTTGTCTTTAAATGATGATGCACTAGAAATATATGTTGGGTTGGCAGATGTTTTGTCTTTTTTAGGCGAATTTAACGATGCGTTGCAAGTGCTTATAAAAGCACAAAAAATGTATAAAAATTTTGCAGAAATAGAATATAGACTTACCGGATTGTTTTTTATTTTAAACAAAGAAAAGTATGCATTTACGCATTTAATAAACGGGATGAAAATAGATTACAATTACCATGTTATTCTAAATGAAATTTACCCAACAGTTTTTGAAAATAAAAAAATACAAAAGCTATTAACGGTTTTTAAAAAAGCTATGGAATAATGTTATTAATTTAACTATAATAAACAATCCAATCTAAATCATTTTTTAAATTTTTTCATTGAGCATGTCATTTCAGTAAAAACGAACTTTATATTTCATAGAATTTTCTTTTTATTTTATGATAAATAGCATAAATATTTAAGGGCTTAAGTTTTTTTGATTTCATCTTTATTTTTGGTTTTTAAGGAATTTT
>CAYWOM010000103.1:0-6204 GCA_964459905.1 uncultured Polaribacter sp.
CGTTTTTGGCAAAAATTCTTGTTCGATAAAGGAATTGTTCCTGTAGATGAGTTTGCGAAAAAGTTAATTAACCAAGGAATGATTTTGGGAACAAGTGCTTTTGTTTATAAAGCAACTTCTTTTGTTAAAAATGGTTGTAATATCGATAAATCAAATGATGCTATTTTAGAGAAAATACCAACAATTTTTGTTTCTAAAAACTTGTTTACTAATGATGACGAATTTGAATTTGTTGTTAAGAACTACTTGTTAGAGAATAACTTTCTAAATCAAAATGATGAGAATTTAGTAATGATTACCAAAACACCTTTGCATGCAGATGTTTCTTTGGTAGATGCTTCTGATGAGTTAGATGTTACAGCTTTTAAAAAGCATCCTTTAAATAAAGAATACAAAAAGGCAACTTTTATTACTTCTGATGACAAAACTTTTAAAGTTGGTAGAGAAGTAGAAAAAATGTCTAAATCTAAATACAATGTTGTAAATCCTGATGATATTGTAGAAAATTATGGTGCAGATGCATTGCGTTTGTTCGAAATGTTTTTAGGTCCTTTAGAACAGGCAAAACCTTGGAAAACGTCTGGTATTTCTGGTGTGTATTCTTTCTTAAAGAAATTATGGAAATTATATGTTTCTGAAAAAGGTGTTATTGTTTCTGATAAAAAAGCAACAAAAGACGAGTTGAAGGTTTTACATAAAACTATTAAAAAAGTAGAAGAAGACATCGAAAATTTCTCTTTTAACACTTCGGTTTCTACATTTATGATTGCGGTAAATGAATTGACTGCATTAAAATGTAACAAGAAAGAAGTTTTAGAACCTTTATTGGTTTTATTATCGCCTTATGCGCCGCACATTTCAGAAGAATTATGGAGCAAATTAGGGAATAAAGAAAGTATTTCTACGATAAGTTTTCCAATTTTTAATGAGAAACATTTGGTAGAAAGCTCAAAAAACTATCCAATTTCTTTCAACGGAAAAATGCGCTTTACACTAGAGCTTCCCTTAGATTTATCTAAAGAAGAAATAGAAAAAACAGTTTTAGAGAACGAAAAAACAATTGCACAATTAGATGGTAATATCCCTAAAAAAATAATTATTGTTCCAGGTAAAATTGTAAATATAGTTGGCTAAAGACGCAGCCTTTTTTAAGTATTAATTTATTAGTATAAAATAGCATGTAACTGAACGTTATTTAAATAAATGTTCGAGTAAAGCAATCAGTAATTTTCGATTTTATAAGAAAATTGTATAGAGATTTTTTAAATGTAAATATTAATTTCATAGCTATAATAAAGAAAAATAAACATGAATATTTTTGATATTGTAGGCATGTTAGCAGCCATTATTACAACAGCTTCTTTTTTACCATAAGTGTATAAAACCTGGAAAACAAAAGATACAAAAGCGTTGTCTTTAACTACGTACATTGCTTTTTTTATAGGAGTTATGCTTTGGACTGTTTATGGTTTTTACCTAAATAGTATTCCTATGATTGCAGCCAATATTATTACAGGAATATCAATCTTAATTTTAATAAGATTAAAGTTGAAATATAAATAAGTAAAACGAATACCTACATAAAATTAAAAGTCATTACAGCATTGGTAATGGCTTTTTTATTTTGGGTATCTTAGACAAAATTTTAAAATATATTATTTTTGATAATTTACCGATTTCGGAACACTTTTTGACATCTATCAACAAGTAAAACAATACATATAAAAGAAAACTAATTTGATTAATTTTAAAAATATTTCACTTAGAATACGCATTTTTTTATCAATGATAGTTTTGGTATTGTTGGCATCTGTTTTAATTTTGGTAGTTACAGTATATCAATATGACGAACAGACTAAAGATTATAACATACAGCGTTTTGAGCGTAAAGAAGCCACAACAAAACAAACCATAGAACTAGAGTTAAAAAACAAAACTACCTATGCTGTTAATACGCAAAATTTAGCTAAAATTTTTAAAGAACGTATTTATGAAATATCATCAATTAACAAATTAAATATTTCTATTTACGATTTAAACGGGCAATTATTAAAATCTTCGATTGCCAATGCTTTCGAAAAAATAGATGTAAAACCGGTTCCTAGAAATATATTAATAGAACTTGCCCAAAACTCCAATCATAAAATTTTAAAAACAAGAGAAGATAAAGGCATAGGTTACCAATCTTCTTATTCTTATATAAACGATACAAAATTTAAGAGAATAGGTATTTTAGAATTGCAATTTACCCAAGACAATTCAGAAATAGAAAAAGAGCTAAGAGAATTTATTGCTCGGTTAAGTTTGGTTTACTTGTTAATGTTTATAATTGCTATTGCACTTGCTTATTTTTTATCGAGTTATATTACACGTTCTATACAAATTATTTCAGATAAAATGCAACAAACGCGTTTAAACGAGCGAAATGAAAAAATAATTTTAAATGCAGCAAGTTCAGAAATAGAAACGTTGGTTGAAGCCTATAATAATATGATCGATCAACTTGAAGAAAGTGCTGCAAGATTGGCAAGAAGCGAGCGTGAACAGGCTTGGCGTGAAATGGCAAAACAAGTAGCCCACGAAATTAAAAACCCTTTAACGCCAATGCGTTTAACAGTACAGAGTTTCGAGCGTAAGTTTAATCCTGAAGATAAGAACATACGCGAAAAACTAGCAGAATATAGCCAAACATTAATTCAGCAAATAGATGTAATGAGTTCTATTGCCTCTGCATTTTCAGATTTTGCAAAAATGCCAACTCAAAAAAGAGAACGTATAGAAGTAATTGGTGTGGTAAAATTAGCCGTAGATATTTTTAATGAAGATGCCGTTAAATATCTTCCGCAAGAAAATGAATTGTTTGCAAATTTAGACAAAACACAAATCATTAGAATTGTTACCAATTTGGTTAAAAATGCATTACAAGCAACAGAAATACAAGAAAATCCGTTAATTGAAGTAAAAGTTGTATCTGAAGAAAACTCGGTTAAAATTACAGTTTCAGATAATGGAAAAGGGATTTCTGATGCGGTAAAAGAACTAGTTTTTGAACCTAAATTTACTACTAAAACAAGCGGAATGGGATTGGGGTTAGGAATTATAAAAAACATTATTGAAGCCTATGATGGTACTATTTCTTTTACGTCTAAAGAAGGAGATGGAACTATTTTTACAGTAATTTTACCAAAAACCTAAAAAATTAGGCAGTTACAGTTTGCAATAAACTTAAAATAATTAAACATATTAAAAATGGATTTTAATAACATTTTAGTGTCTCAAAACAATGGTATTGCAAAAGTGACCATTAATAGACCAAAAAAATTAAATGCTTTAAACAAAGCTACTATAGAAGAATTAAGTGAAGCTTTTGAAGCTTTAGAAGACAATGCAGCTGTGCGAGTAATTTTACTTACCGGAAGTGGAGAAAAAGCGTTTGTAGCCGGAGCAGATATTTTAGAATTTGCTCATTTTTCTGTTGAAGAAGGTACTAGTTTGGCAAGAAAAGGACAAGAAATGTTATTCGATTTTATAGAAAACTTAACAACGCCAGTTATTGCAGTTATTAATGGTTTTGCTTTAGGCGGTGGTTTAGAGTTGGCAATGGCGTGTCATTTTAGAATTGCATCAGACAACGCTAAAATGGGCTTGCCAGAAGTTTCTTTGGGTGTAATTCCTGGTTATGGAGGCACACAACGTTTGCCACAATTAGTGGGTAAAGGTAAAGCAATGGAACTAATTATGACTGCTGGAATGATTCCTGCAGAAGAAGCAAAAAACTGCGGTTTGGTAAATTATGTTACCACACAAGAAGAATTATTGCCTCTTGCTGAAAAAATTTCGAGTAAGATTTTAAGAAACTCTTCAGTTGCAATTAGCGAAGCAATTAGTGCTGTAAACGCTAATTTTAAAGATGGTGTAAACGGTTTTGATATAGAAATAAATGCATTTGGTAACTGTTTTGGAACCGATGATTTTATAGAAGGAACTACCGCGTTTTTAAAAAAAAGAAAACCCAATTTTTAAAAATAAAAAGTATTTAAAGTTAATTCAATTAAAAAGCGAGCCTCTCTAGACTCGCTTTTCTCATTAAAGTATAGCAGTATTTTAATGAATCAATTAACTGTTTATTTTTAGAATTTAAACTTTTTAATGTAGGTTTTTGCTCTTTAATTACAACGTTCTAAGATTCTTTTCTTATGTTTTGTGTTTGAAACGTGTTAGTTTGAAATAACACGTACAACTTATAAGGAGCTAAACTATTTAATAGGTAGTATTTTTTACCTTTTTAAAATCCTTATTTTTTACTTTTTTTTATTGCTACACCTAAAATTAGTAGCTGGCCTATTAAGAGCAATGCAAAAAATAGAAGAACAGCTATAAATATTAAATTAGTATTTTCTATCATAATTTCAAATATTAATAACACTGTAAATTTAGGGTAGATGTATGTTTCTAAAAACATCACAATTGACAAATATATGTTCTAAATTATCATAAAATAGCACATTAATGTTTACGCGGGTTAATTTAATACATAAAATAGGTAATTTTATGTATTAAATTATCTAACAGTATTGTATTTTTGTTAAAAATGTTGTTTATGAAAACAAAACCTACTTTAGAAAAAATTACACCAAGTTTTGGTAGTTCTTTGTTGGTTAAAAAACATGTACAATTTTTAAAAACTTACAAAGCATTTTGGCACTTTCATCCAGAAATAGAGTTGGTATATGTAAATAAAGGAAAAGGTAAAAGACATATTGGAAATCATATAAGTTACTTTAATAATAGTCAATTGGTTTTAATTGGCGCAAATTTACCTCATTTAGGCTTTATGGACCGTTTAACAACAAATGGTTCAGAAACATTAATTCAGTTTAAACCCGAGTTTTTGGGCGCTACTTTTTTTGAAATTCCAGAAATGCTAGCAATTAATAAACTTTTTGAACGTGCAAAAAAAGGAATTAGATTTAACATCGAAATAAAAAAAAGAATAGGTGCTAAAATTGAGGAATTAGTAGATTTACAAGGCGCAAATAGAATTATTTCTTTCTTAGATATCTTAAAAGAGCTAGCTACAACAGATGATTATAGTATTTTAAATGCAGATGGTTTTGCTTTTGAAACCTTGCCACAAGATAACGAGAAAATCGATTTAATTTTTAAATATATTAATGACAACTTTAAGAGGCATATTAGCTTAGAACAAATAACCGACTTGGTAAGTATGACTGTACCTGCGTTTTGTAGATTCTTTAAGAAAACTACCGGAAAAACATTTACAAAACTGGTAAATGAGTATAGAGTTGTACATGCTACAAAATTATTATCAGAAAGCAAAACGAGTATTACAGATATTTGTTATGAATGCGGTTTTAATAACTTTTCTCACTTTAACAAACTATTTAAAGAGTTCACTGGTAAGTCTGCATCAAAATATAGAAGTCAAATGTTGCGTTTAGTACAATAAACAACTATAAATTAAATAAAAATGGATGATAAAATAGAGGAGGCAATAAAATATTATAAATTTAAAAGTAAAGAACTACTAGATTGTATTAATGCTAGTTCTAGTTTAACAGTAGATGAAGTTGTTGAAACTGGCAATGAGTTGGCAATATTAGAATATAAAATTACAGCTTTAGAGGTGGCAAAAGAAAATTAAATGTAATTTGACATTTAGAAATAGAAAAGCAATTATTGGTTAAAAAAACTAGACTATACAAAAAATGAGCCCGATAGGATATCGAGCTCATGGATATTAAAAATAAGATTTTTTTGTTTGATAAAAACCTACTATTAAAGTACAAGTAATTTACAAAAAATAGCTTATTTATTTTGCTGATGCAAAACGTTTTTCAACTTCGTTCCAATTAATTACGTTAAAAAACGCATTAATATAATCTGGTCTTCTATTTTGGTAATTTAAGTAGTATGCATGCTCCCAAACATCTAATCCTAAAATAGGAGTTCCACCACAACCAACACCTGGCATTAAAGAGTTGTCTTGGTTTGGTGTAGAACAAACCTCTACTTTACCTCCTTTATGCACACACAACCAAGCCCAACCAGAACCAAATTGCGTTGCTGCAGCTTTACTAAAAGCCTCTATAAAAGCATCTTTAGAACCAAAAGCAGCTTCAATAGCGTCTTTTAAATCTCCAGATAAATAACCTCTATCATTAGGGTTCATAACTGTCCAGA
>CAYWOM010000104.1:0-6176 GCA_964459905.1 uncultured Polaribacter sp.
TGCGTAAAGATTTTGTTGGTTTTTTAGAAATGTTGTCTTATAACGATTTGTTAGATGCTATTAACATTACCACAAATGGTGCATTAATTTCTAATCATATTGCTGCCATTGAAAAGCTCGAAAAAGTTAAAAATATTAATTTAAGTATCGACAGTTTACAAGCCGATAAATTTAACAAAATTACAAGAAGAAATGTTTTTGATGAAGTCTTTAAAACCTTAGAAACTTTAGAAAAAAGTAGCTTAAATTTAAAGTTAAATGTAGTTGTGCAATCTGGAATTAATACCAACGAAATTAGAGATTTTGTAAGATTTACAAAAGATAGAAATATTGCAGTTCGGTTTATTGAAGAAATGCCTTTTAATGGTAATGGACAGCGTGAAATGCAAGAAAATTGGACCTTTAATAAAATTCTTAATGAGATTAAAACCGAGTTTATGGTTACTGAAATTCAGTCTGAAAAATCATCAACTTCAAGAAATTATTCAATAGAAAACCATGTAGGCACTTTTGGAATTATTCCTGCATTTACCAGAACAATTTGTAACGATTGTAATCGAATTAGAATTACAAGTACAGGTACATTTAAAAATTGCTTGTTTGATGATGGTGTTTTTAACTTGCGAGATTTTATAAGAAATGGGGCTAGTAATGATGATTTAAAAGAACTCTTTTTAGGTTTAGTAAAACAAAAACCAGAAAACGGATTTATAGCAGAAGCCAACCGAAAAGATGGTGGTGCTTCCGAGAGTATGAGTACGATTGGCGGCTAGAAATTCTTTTACATGTCATTAATGCATAGGCAGGAATACATAAAATAATATAGATTTAGATAATGATTAATTTAAAAACCGTAATTTTTAATTCTATTCTATGGAATTACTTTTTTATTATTTTTTCTTAATACTCTTGTTTTTTTTCTCACATTTGGTTCAGGAGCAGCATCATCAAGAATAAGTAATTTATGGTATGTAGATTTTTTATTTAATTATTTGCCACTAATTTTACCAAGTATATATTTAATTTATATTATTTTTAAATCTAAAAAGAATGAATACTTAGTGAAGTTCAATTCTAATATTATAGTTTTAATTTTATTAATTGTTCTTTATTATTTTAAAGACGATTTTATAAATTTAATAATAAGTTTAGATTACACATCATATAAATGATTTCAGTAAAACAAGCAAAAAATATAGTTCTAAATACAAGCCAAAATTTTGGTGTTGAAGAAGTTCCGTTTTTAAAATCTATAGGTAGAGTTTTAAAAGAAGATGTTCTTGCAGATAGAGATTTTCCGCCATTTAACAGGGTTTCTATGGATGGAGTTGCAATTAATTATACTGCATTTAAAAACATACAAAGAAGCTTTAAAATAGAAGGAATTCAAGCCGCAGGAAGTGCTCAATTATCAATGCAAAACAAAGAGAATTGTATTGAAGTAATGACAGGTGCTGTTTTGCCAAATAATTGCGACACCGTTATTCGTTATGAAGATGTAACCATAGAAAACGGAATAGCAACAATTACTATAGATGTAATAAAAGAAGCCCAAAACATACACACTAAAGGAAAAGACGGCAAAAAAGGCGATTTATTAATCAAACAAAACACAAAAATATCTGCCGCAGAAATTGGGGTTTTAGCAACCGTTGGAAAGTCGTTTGTAAAAGTTGCCAAGCAACCCAAAATAATGATTGTTTCTACTGGTGATGAATTGGTTAATGTTGATGAAAATCCGTTAGCACATCAAATTAGAAGAAGCAATGTTTTTACATTAGTCTCTTTGTTGGAAAGAATGAATATTCCTTCAGAAACGGCACATATTTCAGATGATAAACCTGTTTTAAAATCGAAGATAAAAACTTATTTAGAAGATTATGATGTATTACTTTTTAGTGGAGCTGTTAGCAAAGGAAAATTCGATTTTTTACCCGAAGTTTTTGATGAATTAGGTGTAGAAAAATTATTTCATAAAGTGGCACAAAGACCCGGAAAACCATTTTGGTTTGGAAGCACAACTTCTTTAAGTATAAATGAACAGCATGTTTATCAGCATAAAAAAAAGAACACAATTGTTTTTGGATTTCCTGGAAACCCAATTTCTACCTTTGTAAATTGTTTGGCGTATTTTTATCCTTGGTTTTACAAATCTACAGGATTAAAAGTTGAAGAAGAAACGGCAATTTTAAATGCTGATGTAAATTTTAAACCCAATTTAACGTACTTTTTACAAGTAAAATTGAGTTACAGGTTTGGGCATTTAATTGCAACGCCAATTACTGGTAATGGTTCTGGAGATTTAGCAAGTTTGGTAAACGCAGATGCTTTTATTCAATTACCAAATGATAAAAATGAGTTTAAAAAAGGAGAATTTTTTCCTGTAATTAGATATAGATAACAGTGGTTTTTACGAGCTGTCAGTTCGAGTGGATTTGTGAAGAATGAACAAATTTGTATCGAGAACACGTTAGAAAAACATAAAACTTCTCGATACAAAATTCTTGAAAAAAGAATTTCACTCGAAGTGACAATACATATTATCGAACAAAAAAAACTAGCATATAAAGAAAATGAGCTATTTCACACATATAAACAAAAAAGGAAGCCCTAAAATGGTAAATGTTTCTGATAAGAAAATTACCAAAAGAACAGCTATTGCAAAAGCAACCATGTTTTTAGGAGAAGAAGTGATTTCTCATTTTACAAATGACGAATTAACTACTAAAAAAGGACCTGTTTTTCAAACGGCAATTATTGCAGGAATTCAGGGTGTAAAAAAGACATCAGAATTAATACCAATGTGTCATCCATTATTAATTAATGGCGTTGATATAGATATTGAAATCATAGATTCAGAAAATATAGAAGTCTTCTGTAAAGTTACTATTGAAGGTAAAACTGGCGTAGAAATGGAGGCTTTAACAGGCGCAAATATTACTTGTTTAACTATTTACGACATGTGTAAAAGCATCAGTCAAAAAATGATTATTAAAGAAGTAAAGTTGTTAGAAAAAACAGGTGGAAAATCGGATATTAAAAATTAGAGTCCTTTTATACGCTCAATAAATAGATTAAAATCTTCTTTTTTTGGCGCAACTCCTGCAAATGGTAAAATATCCCATTTATCATTTTCATAAAAAATGGTAAAGTTAAAAACAGACGTAGTTGCATCCTCTGGATTTAGCATAGGGTATCGTAAATCTACATACTTATAGGTACCAACTTTGTCTTTTTTAGAGATGTTATAAAAACCATTGCTAAACCAAGTTAAGGTTTTTAAGTTTGCATTTGTCATATCTATTATATCATGATTTTTATCAACTGTAATTATTTTTTCTGATACATTACTTTTATCAAACAGAGAATAAAATGCTAAATGATACTTTGTTTCTGTTTCTGCCACAGCGTACCACAAAATATTATTTAAAATTGTGGGTTGTGCCGTAAAACGTTGGTAAGAAATACCCGCTTTTTTAAACGAATTTTTAAAAACGGAATCTATATAAAATTTATTTACAATGGTAAAAATCATGTAGGCAGAACTGATGTAAATACCCGCTTTTAACCACCAAGTTCTTCGGGTTCTATTTCTTTTGAAAAACATTAGAATAATTAAACACAACAAAAAAGGAACCGTATAAAAAGGATCTGCTACAGAAATATTATTAAACGCAACTCTATAATCAGAAAACGGTGCAAACAATTGTGTGCCATAAGGCGTAAAACAATCTAAAATTGGGTGTGTAAATATGGATAAAAAGAAGAGCCAAATCCAATTTTTTTGAGTTGTTGTATATGTTCTTTTGCCAGTGTTATAAAGTTTGTAGGTCATCCATCCAAAGAAAAAAGCAGCAATAATTGCAAATAAAATAGAGTGCATAAAACCTCTATGAAAAGCCATGGCCTGTATTTCATTACTGTATAGTAAACGGCCAACAAAAACATCTAAATCTGGTATAGTACCACCAATTGCCCCAAACAATAACGCTTTGTTTCCAATCTTTTTACCTAGTGCAATTTCGCCACAAGCAGCACCTAATACAATCTGTGTTATAGAATCCATGAGCGCAAAAGTAAGTTAACCAATTCAATTTGCATAACATCTTCTAAAATCGTAACATTACATGACTAAAAATTTAGAGCATGCAAGACGATAAAAACCTATCAGAGATAGAAATTGGAGACCAAATAATTATTGATAATAAAGGTTTAAATATTTGGGAAGCCTTAATTCCTGTTTTTGCTTTGGTTGGTATGTTGGCTTACAATATTTATGTCTATGGAGATGATGCTTTAAGTGGTAGTAATCAGTTTGTTTTACTCTTAGGTGCTGCGGTTGCTGCGGTTGTTGGGTTTAGAAATAAAGTTTCTTTTAAAAGAATGATGGAAGAAGTTGCAGAGAATATTAAATCTACTGCGGGTGCTTTGCTTATTTTATTAATGGTAGGCGCATTGGCCGGAACTTGGTTGGTAAGTGGCGTAATTCCTACCATGATTTATTACGGATTGCAAATATTAAACCCTACCATATTTTTAGCCGCTTGTGTGGTTATTTGTGCCATAATATCTATTGCTACAGGTAGTTCTTGGACTACTTCTGCAACGGTAGGTATTGCTTTAATTGGTATTGGAGAAACTTTAGGTATTTCTGTTGGAATGACCGGTGGAGCTGTATTATCTGGGGCTTATTTTGGCGATAAAATGTCGCCTTTATCCGACACCACAAATTTAGCACCAGCAATGGCGGGTACAGATTTGTTTACACACATTAAATACATGTCTTACACCACAATACCAACAATTATAGTAACACTCTTAATTTTTATAATAATAGGTTTCAATTTAGATATTACTGGAACGCCACAAATTCAAGATAAATTAGATGCAATAGATGGTGCTTTTAATATTACACCTTGGCTATTTATTGTGCCTGTTTTTGTAATTTTTATGATTGTAAGAAAAACACCACCATTAATTGCGCTTTTATTTGGCGCATTATTAGGCGGAATTGTAGCTTTAATTGCACAGCCCGAAATTATAGTTAAAATAGCTGGCGCAAAAGAATTAACGTTTCAATCGGCTTATAAAGGTGTTATGAATGCATTAACAGTAGACACGGCGGTAGAAACATCTAGCAAAGAATTAAACGATTTATTTACCGCTGGAGGAATGAAAGGAATGTTAGGTACAATTTGGCTAATAGTTTGTGCCATGGTTTTTGGCGGAGTTATGGACGCTATTGGTGCTTTGGCAAGAATAACAGATGCATTGTTAAAAATGGCAACTAGTATTTTTGGTTTATTTGCAAGTACTGTTGCTAGTTGTTTGGCGTTAAACTTAACCGCATCAGACCAATATTTAGCATTGGTAATTCCAGGTAAAATGTTTAAAAAAGCTTATGAAGATAGAGGTTTAGCACCAGAAAACTTAAGTAGAACTTTAGAAGATTCTGGTACTGTTACTTCGGTGTTAATTCCTTGGAATACTTGTGGTGCGTATCACTCTAAAGTATTGTTTGGCTATGCAGGTGCAACCGCCTATATTCCGTATGCATTTTTTAGTATTTTAAGTCCGATTACAACTTTGTTATTTGCTGCTTTTAAGATAAAAATTAGACAATTAAAAGATAAGAAATAAATGATTGTTGCTGGGGTTATTTCTAATGCTAAAGAATTAACAGCAATAGCATTTCAATCAAAAGCCTTTTGGGGGTATTCTAATGAGTTAATTAAAAGTTGGCAAGCAGATTTAACAGTTACTTCTAAAATGATTGAAAAATGCTGTGTTTTTAAATATCTTATTGATGAAACTATTGCAGGATTTTACATATTAAATACCCCAGAAAAGAACACAATAGTTTTAGAAATGTTATTTGTTTTACCGCAATTTATTGGCAAAGGTATTGGCAAACAATTAATACAACATTCTTTTAAAAAAGCAAAAGTTAAAAAAGTAAAAAGCATAACCTTATTAGCAGACCCAAATGCGGTTGCTTTTTATAAAAAACAAGGTTTTGTAACTATTAATAAAAAAGAAAGTACTATTCCAGATCGTTTTTTACCGGTGATGAAAAAAGATTTAGAAGCATAGAAATCAGTAAAATACACCAAGGAGTTCCGTGTAATAAAACATCGAACCAATCTTTAAATTGCATGGCATTTTCTCCAGAAAAA
>CAYWOM010000105.1:0-6128 GCA_964459905.1 uncultured Polaribacter sp.
TATGAGTTTACAAATGATGATATTCCTAATCAGCATTAAAAATAATTTTTTACTTTTAAAGTAATTCTGATTGCAGCAATCTGTTTATTGATAAACAGATTGCTTTTTTTACAATAAACATTCTTCATGTTTTTGTTAAGTTCAAGAAATAAACCAATTAAATTTCTAGGTTAAACACACAAAAAATATTTTTTAGACAACTTATTTTGTTAAAGTCTTCTAAAAATAAAATCGATACACTTTTAAAGAAGTAAATTTGCAAGAAAATATTTTATGCCACGTTGGATTTTTCCTCTAATCATTTTAACTGCCCTTATTATTCTTGTAGAAATTTATACGTTTCAGGCGTTTAAAACAGTTTCTAAAAGTAAAATAGTTCGTTTTTCTTTTTTATTTGCAAGTGTTGCTGTTTATGTGTACTTTTTTCTTACCATTTTTACCTACAAAAGAAGCGATGGCCAAACACCACAATTTCAAATGGCAATGGGAATTTTACTAACAGCATCTATTCCTAAATTAGTAATTATTTTTATGCTTTTTGGAGAAGATATTTATAGAGGTATTTTAAAATTAATTTCTGCAATTTCATCTGGAGAAACAAAAGACTTTACAGGAAGAAGAAAGTTTATTTCTCAACTAGCATTAGGTTTGGCCGCAATACCTTTTGCCTCTTTTATTTACGGTATTGTGCAAGGAAAATATAACTACAAAGTACTAAAATACCAACTAACTTTTAAAGATTTACCAGAAGCTTTTGATGGTTTTACGATTACACAAATTTCAGATATTCATTCCGGAAGTTTTACCAATAAAGAAAAAATACAATATGGTGTAGATTTAATTAATAAACAAAAGTCTGATATTATGTTATTTACAGGAGATATAGTAAATAATAAAGCTGATGAAATGGATAATTGGATAGATGTTTTTGATAAACTAGAAGCCAAAGGAGGTAAATATTCCGTTTTGGGTAACCATGATTATGGCGATTATATGGACTGGAAAAAACCCGAAGATAAAGTTGTTAATTTTCAGAAAGTAAAAGAAATACATCAAAAAATAGGTTTCGATTTATTGCTAGATGAACACCGTTATTTAGAAAAAGACGGTCAAAAAATTGCGCTTCTTGGCGTAGAAAATTGGGGAAAAGGTTTTAACCAAGCCGGAGACTTGCAAAAAGCATCTGCAAATATAAAACAAGAAGATTTTAAAATTTTAATGTCTCATGATCCTAGTCATTGGCAAGAAAAAGTAAAAAAAGACAGCTTTAATTATCAACTTACTTTAAGCGGTCATACGCATGGTTTGCAATTAGGTATAGAAATTCCGGGTTGGATTAAGTGGAGCCCTTCTAAATACGTTTATAAACAATGGGCAGGTTTGTACCAAGAAGCGGGTAGGTATATAAATGTAAACCGTGGTTTTGGTTACCATGCATTTCCAGGACGCGTTGGTATTTGGCCAGAAATTACTGTTATAGAATTAAAAAAAGGGAGTTAAGTTTTAAAACTTATAGAGGTCGCTATTTAGGGGCACACAATTTGTTCTTGCAGTATACTTATTGTGTATCTATAAATTTAGCGAAAATATTCTTTGTACTTGTGCACTTATTAAAAGTGATGAAAAACACTTTACGAATTTCAAACTTTATCTTGTGAAATAAAGTGTTTGAAGTTGCACATCTTTGAAGAGAATTTTTGACCTTTAAATTATTAATAATATTTCTATCTTCATTGACTTTAAAGGCTTAAATTTATATACTGCTTTGCAAGCATTATATAAATTAGCTGAAGAATTTAGTTGTTTTTAAGTTTAAAAATAGCGTTATAAAAATCTACGATACCAGCTTTCTTCAATAGCAACTTCCCAAAAAGTATCAAAATCTTGTTTGGTAGTAATTAGGTTATCAAAAACAATGGTTTTTGCTGTAACTGCTTTATTTTTAAGCAATTTTTTAAAGTCTTTTAAATCTTTGTATTGTACAAATTCTCCTTGTTTAAAACAAACATTCATTTTATCTAACAACTCCACTTTGTAGTCATTTTGAAGCTCTAAAATAAAACTTACAGAAGTATCTATATCCGTATTTTTTAGAGTTAAATTTTTATCATCTGCAAATAAAATAATAAATCTGTTGTACAGAAATTTGTAAGAGGTTTTAAAGTTTTCATCATCAGGTTTCCAAGTTTGTAAAAAGATTTTTACTTTTTCTTCAATTTCTTCAATTTCATTAGGATAAAATTTTCTGTTAGATGGATAAATCCAAACTTTAGCGTCTTCTGGAATTGAATTATAATCTACAAACATTTCTATTTTTTATAGCTACAAAGATACAGAAAAGAAAACCTTAACTATAGTCTAAAGTTAAAAGTATCGAGCCTAAAACCTATTATTTTAAGTATTAATTTCATAAAATATATGCATGACTCGAGGTATGCGTATCTATTTAAGAGTATTTTTAAATTTCTTTAATAGCAACGGTTTTTGTTAATTTTATAAAATCGTCTTGTAAGCTTTGTCCTTTATTTTTATTGTACCAAACTTGTAAATTTTCTTTAAATTCAGCGTTTAAACTCTCGTGTTTAGCTTTGTAATCTGCTACCATTTTAGTGGCAACAGTTGGTCTTGGTCCCCAAGTATTTAAAACATTGTTATCTTTATCTAGGGCAATTAATTTAGGAATTGCCCTGCCACCATTTGTTAAAAACAAGTCCATTAATTCTAAATGCTCATCACGTAAAACCAATTTTAAATCTATGTTTTCATTTAAAGCGGCAATTTTATTAATTACAGGTAGGTTTTGAGCGGCGTCTCCGCACCAACCTTCTGTAATTACCAACCAAGTTTGTGGTTCTTTTATGGTTTTAATTTCTTGTACAGTTTCAATAGATAATTTTATGGTTTTGTCTAAACGCTTCATTCTTCGGTCATTTAACAAGCTGTAATTTGTTAATGCTTCCGATTGTTCATATCCGGTAGATTTTCCTTGCGCTAATAACTCTTTTACTGTAGTTATATATTCTTGATAAGAAAGGGTGTTTTGTAAACTTTTTTCAATAATATTTTTCATAATAGATACTTAAAAATGTACACTTTTAGACGATAAAAAAATAAAAACTTACAGCCTTTATTCTATGAACTTATTGCGCTTTTAAATGGGTAATAATATCTTTGGTCATCGTTTTTAAATCGAATTTATGACTCCAATCCCAATCTTTTCTGGCAGCAGTATCATTAATAGAAGAAGGCCAAGAATCTGCTATTTTTTGTCTAAAATCTGGTTTGTAAGAAATGGTAAAACTAGCAATGTGTTTTTTAATTTCTGATGCAATTTCTTTGGGTGTAAAATCGATAGCAGCCAAATTATACGCAGTTCTAACTTTTACGTCTTCTGGTTTTGCTTGCATTAACTTAATTGTTGCAGCTACCGCATCATTCATATACATCATAGGTAAACGAGTATTTTCTGATAAAAAACATTCAAAATTTTCATCTTTTATCGCTTTAAAATAAATATCTACAGCATAATCTGTAGTGCCGCCACCAGGTTTTGTTTTCCAAGAAACAATACCAGGATACCGCAAACTTCTAACATCTACACCGTATTTATTATGATAATAATTACACCAAAACTCACCAGAAAGTTTACTAATTCCGTAAACTGTTGTAGGTTCCATAATAGTTTTTTGAGGTGTGTTTTGTTTGGGAGTTGTGGGCCCAAAAACAGCAATAGAACTTGGCCAATACACTTGTTTTATATGTTTATCTTTGGCTATATCTAAAACGGCTAGCAAAGAGTTCATGTTTAAACTCCATGCTTTTTGAGGAAATTTTTCTGCGGTTGCAGACAACATAGCCGCTAATAAATACACTTGTGAAACCTGGTATTTTTGTACTACCTTTAAAATGGCATCTTTATCTGTTGCATCTATAATTTTAAAAGGTCCAGAAGTCATTAAATCTTGGTTTCCTGTTCTTATATCTGATGCAATTACGTTATTGTTTCCATATATTTTACGTAGCTTTTGGGTTAGTTCATTTCCAATTTGCCCACTTGCACCCAAAACTAAAATGATTTCACTCATGATTTAGTATTACATTATTATTAAAAACAAAGGTACTTAATTTTGGTATTCGTAAATAATAATCGTTAAAATAATTATTCAGTAATAAATAAAGCAAAAAATACTTACTTGTTAGTATTTTCTTAAAATGAATATTGGTATTTTAAAATAATGTATTTTTACAGCTTACATTTTAATTGTGAAAAACATTGTTTATATTTTACTAAGTGTTATACTGTTTTCTTGTGGAGATAAGAAGCAAGAAACTACTACGCCAACGCAAATAAAACCATTATTAAGCATTGTTAAAACGCATGTGCCCGCAGAAAGTATAAAGCTAATTTTTAAAAAAGAAGTAGAAAACTGGCAAGAACTACAAGCAGTAAATGCTTTTTTAGAAAAATTTACAAGAGCTTCACCAAATGAAGTTTTAAGCAATGCGCTAGAATTAAGAGATTTGGTTAAAAGTTTAAAAGATAGTGTAACACCAAGAGTTTTTAATATTCCGTCTTTTAAGGCTAGAGTTAATGTCTTAAATAATGAGGCTTTAAGATTGGCAGATTTAACGTTTATTGCTGCTATAGGAACAGCAGAGATAAATATACAAGTAGATAAAACTGTAGCTGCTTTTTCTGCCGTAAATTCTAAAATAAACACCATTCTTTCTAAAAAACGTTTTGAAGATGCGATTGATATAAATTTAGATTTTATTGGAATTGATTCTACTAAAATTGATAGTATTTCTAAAAAATCTATAGACAATAAGAAAAAAGAAGAATTATTAAAAAGAAAAGCCTCAAACGAAAAACCACGAAGAACAACAACATCAAAAACTAAAAATAAAAAATCATGAAAAACGGTTTTATAGTATTTGTGCTAACGGTTTTTTTAGTTAGTTGTGGTAAAAAAAAAGAAAATACTCCTACTAAAAATGTAGCATCAATAAAAACGAACATCAACCTTTTATTAAATAATTGGCACAAAGCTGCTGCGGATGCAAATTACGAGGCATATTTTGGTAAAATGGATAGTATTGCTGTGTTTATAGGAACAGATGCTACCGAAAATTGGACAAAAACCCAGTTCGCAGCATTTAGCAAACCTTATTTTAACAAAGGAAAAGCGTGGAGTTTTAAAGCCATAGAAAGAAATATTTATCTAAGCAAAAACAAAAACTTTGTTTGGTTCGACGAATTGCTAGATACTTGGATGGGAACCTGCAGAGGTTCTGGTGTTTTAGAAAAAATAAATAACTCGTGGAAAATAAAACAGTATGTATTGTCAGTTTCAATCCCAAATGACGACATAGTAACTGTTATAGATGTAAAAAAAGAAAATGATTCAATATTTAAAATAAACTTTAATAAATAATTAAAACATGAAAAAAACTACCCTCTTATTTTTATTTATCTCTGCAATCGGTTTTTCCCAGGCACTTCAAAAACAAGCGCCTTGGATGCAAAGCCCAGAAATAAAAAACAATCTTAATATAGATTTAAACGAAGTTGAAACAGCTGCAAGAGCTTATTTTCAAACAATTGACAAAGACAAAAAAGGAAGCGGTTTAAAACCTTTTGAAAGATGGAATTATCATTGGAGCCATTATACAAACCAAGATGGTACCATGAGTACTGCTAAAGATTTATGGAATGCTTGGGAACAAAAAAATGAAATGAATACTACTGCCGCAAGAGCAGATAATAGTAATTGGATTTCTTTAGGACCATATTCTCATACAAATACTGCTTCTTGGTCTGCCGGCCAAGGAAGAGTAAATACAATAGCAGTAGATCCAAGCAACGCCAATACCTACTATATAGGGGCGCCTGCAGGTGGTATTTGGAAATCTGTTGATGCTGGTGTAAATTGGACACCTTTAACTGATTATCTTCCACAAATTGGAGTTTCTGGTATTGCTATTCACCCAACAAATTCAGATATTATTTATATTGCTACTGGAGATGATGATGCGAATGATTCATTTTCTGTTGGTGTATGGAAATCTATAGACGGAGGAACTACTTGGAAAGCAACTGCTGCCATGGAAGGAAATCCAAATTCTAT
>CAYWOM010000106.1:0-6124 GCA_964459905.1 uncultured Polaribacter sp.
TTGAAACAAGTAGTTTACAATGGGGTTGTGGTTTGATTAAAGATTAGAAAAAACAATATTAATATCTCAGCTTGATACCCCTCTCTATGGTTGTGGTTTGATTAAAGATTAGAAAAAACGATATTAGCAAGTTCTTATAGTGTTATAACGGGATTGTTGTGGTTTGATTAAAGATTAGAAAAAACGATATTGCTCTGGTAAAGTTGATTCACTACTCCATAGTTGTGGTTTGATTAAAGATTAGAAAAAACGATATTTTAGTTGCGGTTTCGCATCTTGGCAAGTTGGTTGTGGTTTGATTAAAGATTAGAAAAAACGATATTACAATAAGAAGTGATACAAAAACAGGAATGGTTGTGGTTTGATTAAAGATTAGAAAAAACGATATTTTGTTGTTGATTTGGTTGCCTTACGCTTCTGTTGTGGTTTGATTAAAGATTAGAAAAAACGATATTAGAAACTGAAAACAGAATCTTACTCGACTAGTTGTGGTTTGATTAAAGATTAGAAAAAACGATATTTACATAAGGATGATATGTATTTATGGAATAGTTGTGGTTTGATTAAAGATTAGAAAAAACGATATTAGTTGTTGTGTTAGCTTCTAATTATCATAAGTTTAAGTAAAAATATCGTATAAAAAAATGCTTCTTGCAAAGACATAATTGCTTTGTTTGAAGCATTTTTTGTTTTCTATTAAAATAATTCTAACTGCATAGGAGAAGGTTCTTTAGGTACAATTACTTTACCCCAAAAATTCATAATATTTCCATATTGTTTATCGGTAATTCTCAGAATACTTACTTTACCAAACGGTGGTAAAAGCGCTTTTATTCTTTTTTCATGAGTATCTGCGCTTTCGCTACTGGCACTATGACGCATATAAACAGAAAACTGCATCATTGTAAAACCATCTTTTAAAAGGTTTTTACGAAATTGTTGTGCATTTCTTCTGTCTTTTTTAGTCTCGGTTGGTAAATCAAAAAATACAAATAACCACATAACCCTATATTTATTTAATTCCATAAATTTGGGTATACAATTTTTCTAGTTTTACCACTAAAGCATTGTTGTAAAGAGCTTGTAGTAGTTGATAAAGCAACTATTAAAGGGCTTTCTTTATCTTCAAAATAAACAGTTTGTGTTAATGTTTTTAGTAGTTCTGCTTTTATGGGAGTTATTAAATCATGCTCATCATAGTTTTTTAAGATTTCTAATACTTTTACATCTATAAGAGGTCTATAAGGTTCCATAATATCATCAGCTAAACAGAATGCATTGTATTTGTTATGATGATGAATGCCTAATGTATTTAATAAACCACTGCCAGATAGTGCTCTTGCAACAGCTGCTCTTAAAATAATGTATCCATAATTTAAAAACAAATTTGGATAAGCACCATATCGTTCTCTTTTAAAGTCAAAATCAAATAAGTGTTTCCAATAATAGGCAGCCGCAACAGCTTCTCTATTATCAATATCTCCACTTAAAACTTTAGAAGCATAATGTTTTAATGGATTTGTGTTTTTATTTTGGTTATCTAAAACAGCAGATTGGTTTGATATTTTTGCTTTTATAATCTGTTGCCATAATTGTTTTTTTAAGGGTTCAGATGCATTTATTTGGTTTTTAAAATGTTCTTGTTGTATATGGTGACTTTCTAGATTTAAAAGCATGCTTTGTGGCATATGTTTATTGTCACAGAAAATTACACTTACATTATTTGAACTTAGTTTAGATAAAGTAGGTATTGATATATAGGTCTCTTGGTTTTCTATTACAATAAAACCAATATCTTCGATAGGTATAGATGTTTCTCTATCCAATGTTTTGATATTTAATTGCTCATATTTAGTTGTTAATGAGCATTTGTTTCCAAAGAAAAGGGTTCTTTTAATCATAGTTTTTCTTTTAAAAGTATGAAATTTCTTCCAAATCAAATTTTAAAACTATGAAGGAGTTTTTTATAATGCAGTCTTTATGGTAAGATGAAAATTAATTAACACTAATGTTTAAATAATAAATAGTGTCCTATTTATTATTATATATAAAGGACAGGACAGTTTACATAATTATAAAAAAGGCACACTTTTAGGCATACTAAAAATAACAGAGTAGAGGTAAGTACCATAAACACTAATAAACCTAGAGAAGGTTCGAATCCTGCAGGGCTCACTTAAAGCTTCACAGAAATGTGAGGCTTTTTTGTTTTTACAAGCTATTGTTATAGTTAGTTGGTACGATAATTGGCACGTTTATGATTTTTATCAGTATTAATTATAAGAAAGATAGTTATTGTGTTGTAATTAGTATTAAGTAATTAATTTTCAATATTAAAAAACTCTTTTAAAGGAATTTCCATTGCCTTTTCTAAAATTCTAATGGTAGATACATTTGGAGTTACTAGCCCTTCTTCTCTGTTTTGTCCTTCAAATAAATATTTTGAATGTTAGTATTGGAGTGGCTACCTTTGATGTGACGATTTTTTAGAAGCCATAAATATTTATACATTAGATTATGGCAAAAAAAACATGATAACGTATGTAAGAAAATCAATTTTAAACCTTCTTTAGTTTATGAAAAATAGATTTAGTTTTGATAAAAACACTAATAATTTATACAATTAGTTGTGCTAAACAGAATAGATCTTTTTTATATGACCAAGTAACATGTTCTTATAAAAATATAAAAAGTAAGTATATTAAGTGGCTTTAAAGAAAAGAACACAGTTTACCTTTTTAAAATTGATATAACCACTGTTTTAGATGTTGGTGTATTGCTAATATCGGCATTACTTTTTAACGGAACTAAAACATTTGCTTCAGGGAAATAGGTTGCTGTACATTGTTTAGGAATGTTGTAAGGCACCACCAAAAAACCTTTAGCAATTCGTTTTTCATCATTAAAATGGCTTGTTAAATCTACTAAATCTAATTTTTTTAACTCTAAGTTTTTCATGTCTGTTGCATTCATAAAAATAATTCTGCGCTCATTTAAAACACCTCTATATCTATCATCTAAACCATAAATTGTGGTATTGTATTGGTCATGACTTCTAATAGTCATCATTAAAAATTGATTTTTTTCTAAAGTAATTTTAGAAGGCTTGTTAATGCTAAAATTTGCTTTACCTGTTTTTGTGGGTTTAAAGTTATTTTCTCTAGCATTGTTTGGTAAGTAAAAACCACCTTTAATTCTTACGAGTTTGTTATAGTCTGTAAACCCTAGAATTGTAGCTTCAATTTTATCTCTAATTAAGTCGTAATTTTCGGTTAATGCGGTCCAATTTGTTGTAGATTTTTTTAAGGTAGCATTTGCCAAACCTGCTACAATTTTGGGTTCGCTTAATAAATTAGGTGAGCAAGGTTTTAAATGTCCCTGAGATTGATGTACAACACCCATAGAATTTTCTACAGAAATAAATTGTTCTCCAGAGGTTTGAAAATCTTTTTCAGAACGTCCTAAACAAGGTAAAATTAGCGCTCTTTTTCCGGTAATTAAATGGCTTCTATTTAGTTTTGTAGAAACCTGGATTGTTAATTTACAGTTACGTAAAGCAGCTGCTGTAAACTCTGTGTCTGGTGTTGCTGAAATAAAATTGCCGCCCATACCAAAAAATACTTTTGCTTTTTTTTGATGCATTGCCTCAATAGAAGCTACTACATCTAAGCCATGTTTTCTTGGCGCTTTAAATGCAAATTCTTTTTCTAAATTATCTAAAAAAGAAGCTTTTGGTTTTTCCCAAATACCCATTGTTCTGTCTCCTTGAACATTAGAATGCCCACGAACGGGGCAGGTTCCGGCTCCTTTTTTTCCAATACTTCCTTTTAGTAATAAAATATTTACAATTTCTCTTATGTTGTCTACCGAGTTTTTATGTTGTGTTAATCCCATTGCCCAGCAAAAAATAATTTTTTCATTATTGATGATGAGTTCTGCCGCTTCTTTAATTATTTCTAAAGAAATACCCGTTTGTGGTAGTAACTCTTCGATAGAATAATTATCAAGATCTTGTAGTAAAGCTGTTATTCCTGATGTTTTTTCTTTAATAAATTGATGATTAAAAACGGAACCTGAATTTTCAGTTTCCTTTTCTTTCATTAATTTTAATATAATTTTTAGCAAGGCAACATCTCCGTTAATTTTTACTTGTAAAAATAGGTCTGTTAAATCTTGTCCTTTGCCAATCCATTTTAACGGATTTTGTGGGTCTTTATAATTTAGTAACCCAACTTCTGGAAGCGGATTTATAGTAATAATTTTACCACCTTTCTTTTTTGTATCACTTAAAGCCGTTAACATTCTTGGGTGGTTTGTACCAGGGTTTTGTCCAATAACAAGTACCAAATCTGCATGATTAAAATCGTCTAAAGTTACAGATCCTTTGCCTATTCCTAACGTTTCTGTTAATGCTACACCGCTAGATTCATGGCACATATTAGAACAATCAGGTAAGTTATTTGTACCAAATTGTCTTACAAAAAGTTGGTATAAAAAAGCAGCTTCATTACTTGTTCTACCAGAAGTGTAAAAAATAGCTTCATCTGGAGAATCTAAAGAATTTAGTTCATCACCTATAATTTTAAAAGCCTCTTTCCAAGAAATTTCTTCATAATTATCTTTTCCTTCTGGTAAATACATTGGGTGTGTAATTCTGCCGCTTTTGCCAATTTCATAATCAGATAAATTAGCTAACTCTTGCAAAGAATGTGTTGCAAAAAATAGGGGAGAGACCTTATTTTTGGTAGCTTCTTCTGCAACTGCCTTAGCACCGTTTTCGCAATATTCTGCTAAAAAGGCACGTTTTGCATCTGGATCTGGCCACGCACAACCCGGGCAATCGAACCCATTTTTTTGATTGATGTTTTTTAATAAACGAATGCCTTTTAACACACCAACTTCATTTTTAATATGCGTTACCGCAGATGCTATTGCTTTTACACCAACAGCCGATTTTGGAATGCTTTTAAATTTAATTCCTGTTAATTTTTCTGGTGGTTGCGCATTCGATTTTTTAGTCATTTTCTAAATTTTTTATAAAATTAGGATTTGCATAAACCGTCATTTTATTTGTTCTTGTAAAACCAATTAAGCAAATACCAAATTCTTTTGCAAAATCTACTGCCAAAGAAGAACAGGCAGAAACAGCTACTATTATAGGTATTTTTGCTATGAATGCTTTGGATACAATTTCGTAAGAAACTCTGCCACTAACCAATAAATAATTGGCTTCTTTTAAGGTGTTTTCTAATAATAAACTTCCTACCGTTTTGTCTACCGCATTATGTCTTCCAATATCTTCTTTAATGGTTAATAGATTATGATTTTTATTAAAAATTGCTGCGGCATGGCTTCCTCCAGAATGTTTAAATGTTTCTTGACAGAAATTCATTTTAGTAAACATTTTATGAATAATTTCTGATGAAAAATAAGTGTTATTTTTTAATTTTTTTCCTTCAACATTTATGTCTTTTAATTCTTTTTTTCCACAGATTCCGCAAGAAGAAACAGACAGTAAAGTTCTTTTATTTAAATATCCTTTTCCTAGTTTTTCTTTAGAGATTTGCACATTTATTATGGACGCAATTTTATTGTCTAATTTTTTAATTTCAAAATTAAAATTGGTGGCACTTTTATAAATATCTTCTGCATATAACAAACCTCTAATTAATTCAATATCATTATCAGGTGTTCTCATAACAACCGTATATGCCTCATTATTTATGTTTATTTGCAACGGCGCTTCAACCACTAAAACATCCTCAATTTTGCTGTGCTTTTTAGCGATTATTTTTATTGCTTGATAGGTTAATGTTTGCATACGCTAAAAAGTTAAGCTTTCTAAACAAATTTACTGAAAAAGGATTTGTAAAATTAAAGTCTAGAAAATTAATTTCAGATTTTACTTTTAGACCTGTTTAATTACTTGTTGTTATTTTGGAAGTTAAAATAACAATTAACTTGTTTTCTATATCTGTAGTGAAAAATAAATACGTGGTTCCGCCTTCTTTAATTTTTGTTTCTTTTCTTATTTGTGCTACTGTTTTAGGAAAGTTTCTTGTAGTAATATTTGCTTTTTTATTTTTTATAAGGTTGTTTTTTTTCTTTTTATCATAAGATATAA
>CAYWOM010000107.1:0-6109 GCA_964459905.1 uncultured Polaribacter sp.
GGCTGAAAAACAACCAAAACTTTTTCATTAGGATACATTTCTCTTACCGAATTTTCTACGGCATTTATTTCTGTTGGATGATGTGCATAATCATCAATTAACACAAAATCTGCTGTTTTAATTTTGTATGAAAACCTTCGTTTTACACCTTTAAAAGTTGCTAACTGTTCTTTTATTTTATCTAATGAAACCCCATAAACATCTGCCATTGCTAAAGCAGCTAAAGCATTCATAACATTGTGTTTTCCTGGTAAGTGGAATTCGATATTTTTAATTTCTGATGACGGTGTTTGTACATCAAAAATATATTTTCCGCTTTCAATTTTTAAATTAAAAGCCCTATAATCTGCAACTTCGTTTACAGCATAGCTTAATCCTTTTAACGGCAAACCTTTGGCTACTATTAATGTATCCGAAACTTTTTGAGCGAAGGCAAAAAACGATTCTTGTAAAGCTTCTGGTGCTCCATAAATATCTAAATGATCTGCATCCATTGAGGTAATACAAGCAATATTTGGCGATAATTGTAAGAAAGACCTATCGAACTCATCTGCTTCTACCACAGAAATTTTATCTTCACCTAAAATTAAGTTTGAATTGTAATTTTCTGCAATTCCGCCTAAAAAAGAAGTCGCTAAATGCGGTTGCATAATATGCCCTAAAATACTAGATGTTGTTGTTTTTCCGTGAGTTCCTGCAACGGCTAAACAAAATGTACTTTCTGTAATTTTACCAAGAATTTCTGCTCTTTTTAAAACAGTAAACCCATTCTCTAAAAAATAATTTAATCCGATATGTTTGTTTGAAACTGCTGGTGTATATACAACCAGCGTTTTTTCTTTATTTAAAAATGAAATTGGAATGTTTTTTAAAGCAGCTGTAAAATGAATTTCTACACCTATTTTTTCTAACGATTTTGTTATTTTAGAAGGTGTTTTATCATAACCCGCCACCTGTTTTCCGTTCACAGCAAAATAGCGAGCAATTGCACTCATACCGATGCCACCAATCCCTACAAAATAGACGTTATGTATACTTTTTAAATTCACTTATTTAATAATTTTTCAACTTCATTAACAATATCAGTAGTTGCACTTGGCAACGCTAATTCTTTTATATTTTCTGATAAACTTTGCTGTTTACCATTGTCTTTCAATAAGGTTTCAAAAACTATTAAAAAAGTATCTAATTCACTTTCTTTCAACAAAATAGCTGCATGTTTATCTGCAAGAGATTTTGCGTTTTTTGTTTGATGATCTTCAGCCACATTTGGCGATGGAATAAAAATAACAGGCTTGCCTACAATACATAATTCTGATACCGAACTTGCACCGGCTCTAGAAATTATAATATCGGATGCAGCATACGCATAATCCATTCTACTTATAAATTGATGTACTTGTACATTTTCTATAGTATTGTATTTTTTATATTCATTAAAATATAATTTTCCACATTGCCAAATAACTTGAATTTCTTGATTTTTAAAAAACGTTAGATTAGTCTCTATTAATTGATTTACCCGCCTTGCTCCTAAACTTCCACCTAAAATTAAAACTGTTTTCTTTGTTTTATCTAGCTTAAAAAAAGCTATTCCATCTGCTGTTTTATTTGCTATAGACAATAAATCTTGACGTACAGGGTTTCCTGTTTTTACAATTTTTTCCTGAGGAAAAAACCGTTCTAAATGATCATAGGCAACACAAATTTTATGTGCTTTTTTACTTAATAATTTATTGGTAATTCCTGGATAAGAGTTTTGCTCTTGTATTAAAGTTGGAATCCTTTTTCTATTTGCCATTATTAACGTTGGCCCGCTTGCAAAACCACCGGTACCAATAGCAATATTGGGTTTAAATTTTCTAATAATTTTTCTTGCTTTCCACAAACTATGCATCAATTTAAACGGGAATGATAAATTATCTAAGGTAAATTTTCGTTGAATTCCAGCAATCCATAATCCTTCAATTTTATATCCCGCTTGCGGAATTTTTTCCATTTCCATTTTATCTTTGGCGCCAACAAATAAAAAATTGGCTTCAGGAAAACGTAATTTTAACTCGTTTGCAATAGCGATTGCCGGATATATATGTCCGCCAGTACCACCTCCAGAAATTAGTATATTAATCGATTGTTTCATGTAATATATCTAAAGGATTATCGTCTAAAATTTCTTCTTCTGTAGCTTCTTTTGATGCGCTTACACTTAAAATCATTCCTAAGGCAAAACAGGTCATCCAGATAGATGTTCCTCCACTGCTAATTAGCGGTAATGTTTGTCCAGTAACAGGAAATAAATTAGAAGCAACTGCCATATTTACTGTTGCCTGAAAAATAATAGGAACTCCAACACCTAGCACCAATAAGGTGCCAAAAATTGTGGTGGTTTTTCTTATTACTACAAAAATTCTAAACAATAATAAAAAGTAAATAAATACTATTATAAAACCGCCAAGCAAACCATATTCTTCAATAATAATTGCATAAATAAAATCGGATGAAGATTGTGGTAAAAAGTTCTTTTGAACACTTTTACCGGGTCCAAGACCAAATGCACCAGCAGTTGCAATGGCTATTTTTGCTTTTTCTACTTGATACGCTTCTTTCCCTCCTTCTTGCGAGAAATTTCCTATTCTATTTTGCCAAGTTTGCACTCTATTTGGCATAGCATCTGGAAATGCTTTGGCAACTAAAACAAAAAACGCCAAGGCAAAAATACCTACACCAAGAATAAAAGCAATGTATTTTAATGGATATCCGCCAATAAAAACAACTGTTAAAATCATTGTAAAAATAATAGCAGTTGTAGAGAAGTTTGCTGGTAAAATTAAGATTAAAACTGCTGCAACAGGTAACCAAAGCTGTAATAAACTTTCTTTAAATTTAATTTGTTTTTCTTTATTTCTAGCCAAATATCTTGCCACATAAACCATTAACACCAAACCGGCTAAAGTAGATGTCTGAAAACCTATTCCGCCAATTCTAATCCATCTACTTGCGTTGGCACCGCCAATAGTGGTTCCTTGCGCCAAAGTAACAATTAACAAAATAATTACAATTGGTAACATTAAAACAGCTCCGCCAGAAAAATATTTGTACGGAATTTTATGTACTCCATAAATAATTCCGAAGCCAAATATTAATAAAACCGCATGTTTTACTAAATGTCCTAAAGTAGAACCATTACCAACAACATACACCAAATTAGTACTTGCGCTGTACACTGGCATAAATGAGAATATTGCCAAAATAGCAACAATTGCCCAAATGGTTTTATCTCCTTTTATATGTTGAAAAATGGTTTTCATTTTTTAAACTTTTAAACAGCTATATAATTAAACTAAAGACTTTTAACTGCTTTTTTAAACTGACGTCCTCTGTCTTCATAATTATCAAATAAATCGAAACTTGCACAAGCTGGCGATAATAAAACTGCATCTCCGTTTTCAGATAATTTATGTGCAACCTTAACCGCTTCTTCTGCGCCTGCAGTTTCTACAACGATGTCTACCACGTTGTTAAACGTATTTATTATCTTTTCATTATCTAAACCTAAACAAACTATTGCTTTTACTTTTTCTCTTACAAGAGGCAATAAATCGTTATAATCGTTTCCTTTGTCTACACCTCCCACAATCCATACGGTTTGCTTATCCATACATTCTAGTGCGTAAAAAGTTGCATTAACATTGGTAGCTTTAGAATCATTAATATACTCTACGCCATACACTTTTGCCACATTTTCTAAGCGATGTTCTGCACCTTCGAAACTAGACATACTTTCTTTTATAGTTTCTTTTCTAACTTTTAATAATTGTGCAGCCATCATTGCCGCCATGGCATTTTTGGTATTGTGTTTTCCCTTTAATGATAAAGTTGTTAATGGCATGTTAATTTTGTCTTTATTTATATTAGTTATGATAGTGTTATTCTTCAAATAAGCTCCGTATTCTAACTCTTTTTCAATTGAAAACGGAACTAATTTTGCTTTTGTATTATTATTTTCTAACCAATTATTAATGGCTTCATCGTCTGCATCATAAATTAAATAGTCATCCGCAGTTTGATTTTTTGTAATTCTAAATTTAGAAGCGATGTATTTATCAAAATTATATTCATATCTATCTAAATGATCTGGGGTAATATTTGTTAAAATGGCGATATGAGAATTAAAATTCTCGATTCCATCTAACTGAAAACTACTCAACTCCAATACATAATTCTCGCATAACTGTTCTGCTACTTGTTGCGCAAAACTAACTCCGATATTACCAGCAATTCCTATGTTTAATCCAGCATTTTTTAAAATATGATGTATTAATAACGTGGTGGTTGTTTTTCCGTTAGAACCTGTAATTCCAATAATTGTTGCACGCGTAAATTGTGCTGCAAATTCAATTTCTGAAATTACCTGAATTCTATTTTCTTTCAATTTCAAAATCAACGGAACTGTATCTGGAATTCCAGGACTTTTAACAACTACATCTGCATTTAAAATTTTGCTTTCTGTATGGATTTTTTCCTCAAAACCTATTTCAGTATTTAAAAGAACTTCTTTATATTTTTTAGCTATTTTGCCTTTGTCAGAAACAAAAACTTCATATCCTTTTTGTTTGCCTAAAATTGCGGTTCCTACACCACTTTCTCCACCGCCTAAAATCACTAACCTTTTCATCCTATTATCTAAGTTTTAAGGTTACAATTGCAAATACTGCTAACAAAATTCCAACAATCCAAAAACGCACCACTATTTTACTTTCATGATAATTTAGCTTTTGATAATGGTGGTGTACCGGCGCCATTCTAAAAATTCGCCTTCCTTCTCCAAATCTTTTTTTGGTGTATTTAAACCAAGAAACTTGCATAATTACAGATAGGTTTTCTACTACAAAAATTCCTGCTAAAATGGGTAACAATAATTCTTTTCTAATTGCAATTGCTATAACAGCTATAATTCCGCCAATAGTTAAACTTCCTGTATCTCCCATAAAAACTTGCGCCGGAAAAGTGTTGTACCACAGAAAACCAATTAAAGCACCTGCAAAAGCAAGTATAAAAACGGTCATTTCTCCAGAATTTGGAATGTACATTACATCTAAATATTCTGCGAAAATAATATTACCAGAAACCCATGCAAAAACGGCTAGTGTTATCACCATAATTGCAGATGAACCTGCTGCCAAACCATCGATTCCGTCTGTTAAATTTGCACCATTAGAGATTCCAGTAACAATAAAAACAACAATAAAAATAAAGACAATCCAACCATATTTTTCATAACCGTCGCCTAAAAAGCTAAATGCTTTAGAATACTCTAATTCGTTATTTTTAAAAAACGGAACTGTTGTTTTTGTTGATTTATGTGCTTCTCCAAAAACTTTTACTCGACCATTTTCTTGCATTGTTCTCTCTGCAACTGGCAGTTGTTCTTTTATAATTACGTCATCGTTAAAATAAAGCATAGAACCCACAATAATTCCAAGTCCAACTTGACCTAAAATTTTAAATTTACCTTTTAAACCTGCTTTGTCTTTTTTAAACACTTTAATATAATCGTCTAAAAAACCTATTAACCCCATCCAAACGGTGGTAATTATTAAAATAATTATATAAATATTGTCTAATTTTGCTAATAATAATACCGGAATTAAGGTTGCTAGGATGATAATTATTCCGCCCATAGTTGGTGTTCCTGACTTCTGTTTCTGTCCTTCTAAACCTAAATCTCTAACCGTTTCTCCAACTTGTTGGTTTCTTAAAAAGTTAATAATTCTTTTACCATAAATAGCAGATATTAATAATGATAAAATAAAGGCTGCTGCGGCTCTAAATGTAATAAATTGAAACACACTTGCCCCGGGTAAACCAAACTGACTTTCTAAATATTGGAATAAATAATACAGCATTCTTATTAATTTTTTAATTGATTAAAGCAATTAACAACTTCCTCTAAATCATCAAAATGAATTCGGTTTCCGTTTGTTTCTTGATAATTTTCATGACCTTTTCCGGCAATTAATATAATATCGCCAGTTTTAGACAATTTACAAGCCGTTTTAATTGCCTGTTTTCTATCTAAAACAGTTAATGTTTTTTTATAATTTTCTAC
>CAYWOM010000108.1:0-6097 GCA_964459905.1 uncultured Polaribacter sp.
CTCAATTTTATACTGTAAAATTGAGGTTTTATTTATTGATTAATAGTAAAGAACAAGCTTATAGTTTATACACTTTTATTTAAATAAAAAAAACTCGCTTTCACGAGTTTTTAAAAAGAATGTATTTCATATAATTTACCAACGAATAATTACAGATCCCCAAGTAAATCCACTTCCAAAAGCGGCTAGTACAACTAAATCATTATCTTTTATTTTGCCTTTTTCCCAAGCTTCTGTTAATGCAATAATTACAGATGCAGCGGTGGTATTGCCATATTTCATAATATTATTATACACTTGGTCATCAGATAATTGAAATTTTTTCTGAATAAATTGTGCAATACGCAAATTCGCTTGATGCGGAATTAGCATATTAATGTCTTCTTTCTGTAAATTATTAGCTTCTAAGCCTTCTACAATTGCTTCAGAAAAACGAGTAATTGCATGTTTAAAAACAAACTGACCATTCATGTGTGGGTAGTAAGAAACATCATCTGGGTTATTTTTTTCTATAATTTCTGGCACCCAACGCTGTGTAGATGGTCCTTCTAGTACCAATTCTTTGGCATGTTTTCCTTCCGAATGTAAATGAGAAGATAAAATTCCTTTTCCTTTTTCTTCAGATCTAGATAAAACTGCTGCTCCTGCTCCATCACCAAAAATAACCGTTACGCCTCTTCCTCGTGTAGATTTTTCTAATCCGCCAGAATGGTTTTCTGCACCAATTACCAAAATATTTTTATACATGCCTGTTTTTATAAATTGGTCTGCAACAGACATTGCGTAAATAAAACCAGAACATTGATTACGCACATCTAAAGCGCCAATAGTTGGCATGTCTAACATTTCTTGTACTTGCACCCCACCTCCAGGAAAATACATATCTGGACTTAAGGTTGCAAAGACAATAAAATCGATATCATCTTTTGTTAAACCAGCTCTTTCTATTGCTATTCTAGATGCTTTTGCGCCCATAACCGCTGTTGTATCTCCTGTTTTTGGATCAATCCAACGTCTTTCTTTAATGCCTGTTCTCTCTTGAATCCATTCGTCTGATGTGTCCATAAATTCCTTTAAATCGTTATTAGTAACAACGTTTTCGGGAACATAATATCCTAAACCAATTATTTTAGAACTATACATGCTATTGTCTTTTTAGTTATCTATTTTTTGAGTAGCTAAATTAGTCATTTTATTTAGATTCCGTTTTACAAAACAATCAATTTCTGTCATCTTGTCACATTCGTCTTTTTGGTATTTTTTTTGACTACTAATTACTCATTAATAATAAAATAATTTAATCCTATATAAAAATGGCAAAAGGAAACATTAATGTATCCGTAGAAAATATTTTTCCGCTGATAAAAAAATTCTTGTATTCTGATCATGAAATCTTTCTACGTGAATTGATTTCTAACGGAACAGACGCAACCACAAAATTAAAACACCTAATTTCTATTGGTGAAGCAAAAACCGAATTGGGCGATGCTAAAATAGAAATTAGCATTAATAAAGATGCTAAAACCATTACTATTAAGGATCAAGGTTTAGGAATGACTATGGATGAAGTTGAAAAATACATCAACCAAATTGCATTTTCTGGAGCTGAAGAATTTTTAGAAAAGTACAAAGACGATAAAAACGAAACTGGCGTTATTGGTCATTTTGGTTTAGGTTTTTACTCTGCTTTTATGGTTGCAGAAAAAGTAGACATCTTTACAAAATCTTTTAAAGATGAAAAAGGAGCACATTGGACTTGTGACGGTTCTCCTGAATACACTTTAGTTGAACACGACAAATCTGACAGAGGAACAGAAATTGTTTTACACGTTGCAGAAGATTCTTTAGATTTTTTAGAAGACGCTAAAATTGAAGGTTTATTAAACAAATACAATCGTTTTAACCAAGTGCCAATTAAATTTGGAACGAAAGAAATTAACGACCCTGAGTTTACCCCAGCAACGACTAAGGACAAAGACGGAAAAGAAACTACTGAACCGCACAAACAGATTGCAGTTGATAAAATAATTAACAACACAGCACCTGCTTGGACAAAAGCGCCCGCAGATTTAAATGATGAGGATTATAATAATTTCTACAGAGAATTGTACCCAATGCAATTTGAAGAATCATTATTTCACATTCATTTAAATGTAGATTATCCTTTTAACTTAACAGGAATCTTATTTTTTCCAAAGTTAAGCCCGTCAATGGATGTACAAAAAGACAAAATTCAATTATACCAAAACCAAGTATATGTAACGGATAATGTTGAAGGAATTGTACCAGACTTTTTACAAATGTTAAAAGGTGTTATCGATTCTCCAGACATTCCATTAAACGTTTCTCGTTCTGGCTTGCAAGCAGATGGCGCAGTAAAGAAAATTTCTGGCTATATCACTAAAAAAGTTGGTGATAAATTAGCTTCATTATTCAAAAAAGATAGAGCAGATTTTGAAACAAAATGGAACGATATTAAAGTAATTATCGAATACGGGATGTTGTCTGAAGATAAATTCTTTGACAAGGCAAAGAAATTTGCTTTGTACCCAACAGTAAGTAATTCTTTTTTAACTTTTGATGAATTAATTGAAAAAACAAAAGATTCTCAAACTGATAAAGATGGAAATCACGTTATTTTATATACTTCAAATAAAGATGCACAACATAGTTATATTCAAGATGCAACGGCAAAAGGATATGAAGTTTTAATTTTAGATTCGCCAATTATTTCTCATTTAATGCAGAAATTAGAAGGTGGAGATGCTAAAGTGAAGTTTTCTAGAGTTGATGCAGATCACGTTGATAATTTAATTAAGAAAGACGAAAACGTAATTTCTAAACTATCTGATGCAGAAAAAGAAACTTTAAAGCCAATTATTGAAGCTGCGGTTCCTAAAGAAACATACACAGTTCAATTAGAAGCTATGGATTCTGCTTCTTCTCCGTTTATGATTACAGTACCAGAATTTATGCGTAGAATGAAAGAAATGCAAGCTTCTGGCGGCGGTGGAATGATGGGAATGGGTAATTTTCCTGACATGTACAATTTGGTTGTAAATACCAATAGCCCCTTAGTTTCAGATATTTTAAATAATAAAGATGAAGCTGCGCAGAAACATTTAATTTCTCAAGCTTTTGATTTAGCAAAACTATCTCAAAACTTGTTGCATGGTAAAGAATTAACAGACTTTATTAAACGTTCTTACGAACTAATTAAATAGTAAAAAGTTATTACTAAGCATCGCTTAGTAATAACTTAATTAAACAGCTATTGAACAGAAACCAAAAGATTTTCTATATATTAGTAACAAATTTAAGCCTCTCTGCGAAAACAGAGAGGCTTTTTTTGCACAAAAAAAGTACTCAAAAAACATGAACAACACACTTAATTTATTATAATTGCATTCTAATTTTAAGCAACACAAAAACAATAATTAAGGTATTTATTAAATAAAAAACTAAAAGAATTTCTTATTAAAATTTATAATTCACGTATGATTCGCATTCAAAAAGCAACCACCGCAGACAGTAAATTAATAACAACAATTGGTAAAGCCTCTTTTTTATCGGCCCATGGCCACTCTGCACCAAAAAAAGATATAAACGATTATTTGGATAAAAGTTTTACTGAAGACATACTACGTAAAGATTTAGAAAACACAAATAACCAGTATTATTTAATTTTCTATAAAGAAACTATTGCAGGCTACTCTAAAATTGTTTTTAATAAACCTTATGCAGATATTACAGAAAAGAACACCACTAATTTAAGTAGACTATATTTATTGGAAGAATTTTATGGGCTAAAACTGGGTTCTGAACTGTTTAACTTTAATATTCAACTAGCTAAAGAAAATAATCAAACTGGTTTTTGGCTGGCTGTTTGGGTAGAAAACCAAAGAGCAATTAACTTCTACAAAAAAATGGAATTTAAAACAGTAGGTGCGTATAATTTTAAAATATCTGCAACACATTCAAATCCAAATCACATTTTATATTTAGCCTTTGAATAATATTCTTAAAAAAAACCAAAAGAGTAACAAAAAAAGCGGTCTCATAAATATTAGAATCCCGTATACAAAACCGAGAATTTTTTTTACACTACCTTTAAAAAATAATAAATTAGTTTGTAAATAAATTAAAACAGAAAGGTTTTAAAATTTATTAAACCAAAAAGTAAACAAATGCAATTAAAAGACAAAACAGTTTTAATAACTGGTGGCGCATCTGGTATTGGTAAAATTATGGTTCGTTTATTATTAGAGCGAAAAGCAAAGGTTGTTATTTGGGATATAAACCAAATTGGAATTGACCAAACTATTGCAAATTTTTCTAAGCTTGGTGAAATTTGTGGTTTTAAAGTAGATATTTCTGATGGTAAACAAATTACAGAAACTGCCATAAAAGTAAAGCAAGAAGTTGGTAACATAGATGTAATTATAAACAATGCAGGAATTATTATTGGCAAATACTTCCATGAACATTCGAAAGTAGAAATTGCAAAAACAATGAGCATAAATGCAAATGCTCCTATGTTAATTACAATGGAATTTTTAGAAGACATGTTACAAAACAATTCTGGTCATATTTGTAATATTGCTTCTTCTGGTGGTTTAATTTCTAACCCAAAAATGGCAGTTTATGTAGCTAGTAAATGGTCTTTAATTGGCTGGTCAGACAGTTTGCGCATAGAAATGAAATTACTAAAGAAAAACATTAAAGTAACCACCATAATGCCCTATTATATAAACACAGGTATGTTTGATGGTGTAAAATCTAAAATTCCAATTCTAGATCCAGAAGCAACATCTCTGGCAATTATAAAAGCTATTGAAAAAAATAAAAAAATGATAACGATACCTGGTTATATGTACAGGTTTGTAAAAATAGGCCAAGCAACAATGTCTATTAACTTTTTTGATTGGTTTGCCGGAACTGCTCTTGGCATATATAAAACTATGGAAAATTTTACGGGACGCAAAAAGTAATGATATAGTTCTTCTAACTAATTTAAAGTGCCACTTGCCTAACTAAACATAGCAGATTACGCAGTTTGGTTTTTAACTTCCTACTCAATCCTATAGTTTTGGTATGTAACTATTAAAATACATATCAATGAAAACTCAAATTAGTTTAGCAATAGACAAACCTTGCTCAGAAAAGTTTCAAAATTTTAAAAAAACCAATGCTGGTGGTTTTTGTAACTCTTGTAGTAAAGAAGTTGTCGACTTTACAAAAATGTCTTCAAATGAAATTATTGCCTATTTAAAAAAAAATCAGTCATTTACTTGTGGCGTATTTAACAAAACGCAATTAAGCAATACTTTAGAAAAAGAAACACAGAAAAACAAGTGGCAATTTAGCGCTTTGGCTAGTGTTGGTTTTTCTATTCTTTCGTTATTTTCTGTGGATGCAATACTTGCACAAAAAAAACAGAACAATGTTGAAATTAAACAAGTAAAAACACCCATTACTGTTAAAGGAATTGTATCCGAAAAATCTGACCCTTTGCATGGGGTAAATATTCTTTTACAAGGAACCAACATAGGAACAGAAACAGATTTTGATGGAAAATTCACCTTTCCTATAATACTAAAAAAAGGAGATGTTTTAATTTTTTCTTACTTGGGTTTTGAAACTAAAAAGGTTACTATAGATGCTAAAAATGGCCTACAAAAGGTAACTTTAGATGTAAAATTTGAGTTAGACTCTTGTATATTAATGGGAGCTGTTGCAGTAAAAAAAATATACACCTCTAAAAAGAAATCTTAATTTAAATTAATATTATGAGATCTATTTTCTTATTCATTGTTCTTTGTATTACAGTTTCAATAAAATCTCAAATATCAGATTTTAAAAATATCAACTTTAACAAAGCAGATAATATTGCAAAAATATTTGAAGGAGAAAGTTTACATAACCTTCCTTTATTAACCTATAATTTAACTTCAAAATTAAATACTGATATTGAAAAATTTAGAGCAATTTATACTTGGATATGCACCAATATAAAAGGGGATTATACAATGCATAGAAAAGTGAGTAGAAAACGTAATCAATTTAAAAACGATGTAATTTCATTCCTAAAATGGAA
>CAYWOM010000109.1:0-6095 GCA_964459905.1 uncultured Polaribacter sp.
TCAAAATAGGAAAGAGATAAATTTTGTCCGTATAAATAATGGTAAGCATCTAGTGGCATTAATCCCATAAATGGAAGTAATAACAGTCTAAATATTTGAAACCCTAAAACCCAAGAAATGGCTTTGTTGTTTTTTCAGAGAGATAAAAAATTATTCATTTTCTAATAAATCTGGTCTTATTTGTTGTGTTCTTTCATACGCTTTATCACTTCGCCAATCTTCAATTTTTGGAAAATTTCCAGATAATAAAATATCTGGAACTTTATGACCTTCATAATTAGACGGTCTAGTGTATACTGGTGGCGATAATAAATTGTCTTGAAAAGAATCTGTAAGTGCAGATTGTTCGTCGCCAATTACACCCGGAATTAAACGAACTACGGCATCTACTAAAACCGCTGAAGCCAGCTCGCCACCTGTTAAAACATAATCTCCAATAGAGATTTCTTTGGTAATAAATAAATCTCTAATACGCTGGTCTACACCTTTGTAATGCCCCGTTAAAATGAGTATGTTTTCTTTTAAAGAAAGTGTGTTTGCTGTAGCTTGGTTTAGGGTTTTTGCATCTGGAGTCATGTAGATAATTTCATCATACACTCTTTCTAATTGTAATTTTTTAATACAATTTGCAATTGGTTCTATCATCATTACCATACCTGCACCTCCGCCAAACTGCGTATCGTCTATTTGTTTGTAGTTTCCTAAGCCAAACTTTCGTAAATCGTGAATTACAATTTGTGCTAAACCTTTTTCTTGTGCGCGTTTAATTATAGAATGGTTAAACGGACTTTCTAATAAAGCAGGTGCTACTGAAATAATATCTATTCGCATGCTGTAAATATAATAGTTTTCTTCGTGAAAAAGTTGTTTTTTGATATTGGTTTGTTATTCTACAATGATTGTAAATGGTATAGAATATTTTATATTTTTAATTTTTCTACCAAAGACAGCAGGCTGCGCTTTTGGTAATTTTTTCATGACTCTAATTACTTCTTTTTTTATTTTATTATGAGGAGCTCTACATTCTATATCGGTTATTTTTCCTGTTTTATCTATTTTAAAACCAATAAAAATTCTTTTTCTACCAGTAGATAAACCTAATTTATTAGCAATTCTTGGGTTAAATTTTCTCATAAAATATAACTGTACCTGTCTACTAAAACAATTTCTTGCATTTGCAACAGTAGTTTCTTTTTCGCAACCTTTAAAGATGGCGCCTCTGCTATAGCCAATAATACTGTTTGTTTTAATTTTATTTTTATGTTCTTCATAGATAATAACCGATGTAAAATATCTATTTAACGAATGTTTATCTACAAAATTTAGTTTTTTTATATCGTATTTTTTAAATAGTGATATAATTTTTTTTTCTAGTTTTTTAGAGCGAGAAGTTGTTTTAATTTCAGAAATTTTTCCTTTTTTATTTAACTCAAAGTAAATGCTTAATCTGCTATTTAATCTGTTAAGATTTGCGCTTTTAATATCTTCTTTTGTTAGATTTTTTGATAGGTATAATGCAAAATCATTAGTGCTTGTTGGTTTAAAAACAGCATCAAAATATACTTCATTTTCTTTCAATGTGGGCACATCTCCTTTTTTAAAAGCAATTGTAAAATTACAGGTGTAATCTATTGGTTTATTATTAACTAAACTTGGTGTAAAAATAGTAGAATAGTTAGCAATAATATTTTTAATATGCTCTTTGAAAATAGTTGGAGATTTTAAGTTTTTTAATTTTAATGTTCCTGTTTTATCAATATTTAGTTCAATGTTTAGAAGTATTTTTTCTTCATTATCTGGTAATTTGTTAGCAAGGGTATAATCTATGTTTTTAAAGAAATAATTTTTTATCTTTTTTTCTATACATTTTTCAATATCTACATAAAAATTTAAGTCACTGCAAGAAGTGCAAATTGGTGTACTAGTTTTGGTAAAAAAAGCACCACAATTAATACTGTTTTCCTTTTTTGATATAACCTGAAAAGAATATTTATTTGTTGTTTTAAAGTTTAAGAAACGATCTGTAAAAGGATATTTTTCAAAGGCCTTTATGAGCGCCTTGTTTAATTGTGCATTTCTATAAGAATTTGTACTAATTTTAAAAGGATTGCCTTCATTGTTTATGTAAAAATAAATTATTATAGTACCTTCTTTATTAGGATATGTTATGTTTTTTAAAAGTGTTTTTGGTATTTTACTTTTAAAATATAAAGAGAGGTTTTTGGTGCTTTGTGGTAAAGTATCTAAGGCAGGTGCTGTATTTTCTATTGCCTGAGAAAAATTCTTAACAGAAAGTAGTAATAGCACACATAAAATAATTTTTTTCATAATTTTAAAAAGTAATTAAAGATTATTTGTTAAGTTTTTACAGAAATACTCACATTAAGGTAATTGTTATTCTTCTATACTCAAATGAAATAAAGCATCGCCTTTATTTACAATAGGGGTTTTATTAATACAGAAAACATGACCATTACAGGGTGCATAAATTTTCTTTTTAAATTCTCCAAAAGGATCTTGAATTACGCCTAGAACTTCTTTTTTCTTAACAAAAGCACCATTTTTTACTCTAATTTGAAACATACCAGAATCTGATGCGCGCAACCATTTTGCTTTATGAACATAGGTTGGGGTTTCCCTCACATTCAATTCTCCATCAATTACACCCAAACGAATTAATACATTCCTAGTTCCGTTTACGCCTTCACTTATAATAGTAGGATTCAATTCTTTCGATTTTCCGCCTTCAAATAACAAAACAGTTTTACCCATTTTGTGTAAAGTATATCTTAAGGATTTTGCAATGTTGTTGGAGAAAACAATCATTGGTGGATTAAAAACTTTTGCTAGTTCCAATGCCTTTTCATCACCTTTACTACAACGAATTTGAGCAATATTATCTCTTTGTCCGCCACCTGTATGAAAATCGATTACATAATCTACATGCGGTGCAATTTTTTCTGTAAATTGATATGCGAATTGACTCGCTAAAGAACCGTTTAAAGTTCCAGGAAACATTCTATTTAAATCACGACCATCAGGAAATTCTCTAGTTTCTATTAAATATCCGAAAATATTAAAAACAGGAATACAAATTATGGTACCGTTTTTGGGTTTGTTAATTTTTAAATCGATAATTTCTCTAACAATACCAACACCATTTGTTTCATCACCATGAATACCTGCTAATAATAAAACTACCGGTCCAGGATTTGAAGATCGTTCTATGATTACAGGAACATTTACGGTAGTTCTTGTATGTAGTTTTGCTATTTTTAAATCAATAACTGTACGTTTTCCTTCAGGAATTTCTTTCCCTAAAAGAACAAATGGTTTATTCGACATTTAACTCTAAATAACGGATGATTTCTTTTGCAATATTTTTACCTGTAGCAACTTCTATTCCTTCTAAGCCAGGTGAAGAATTTACTTCTAACACCAATGGGCCTTTAGAAGATTGTAACATGTCTACACCAGCAACGCCTAATCCCATTGCTTTGGTTGCTTTTAAAGCTGTTTTTTCTTCTTCGTCTGTTAATTCTATAATCGTTGCATTTCCGCCTCTGTGTAAATTAGAACGGAACTCTCCTTCTTTACCTTGTCTTTTCATGGCTCCAATTACCTTTCCATCAACTACAAAAGCTCTAATGTCTGCACCACCAGCTTCTTTAATAAATTCTTGTGCAATTACTCTTGCGCCCAAACCATTAAAAGCTTCTAAAACCGAAGTTGCTGCATTTTTAGTTTCTGCTAAAACAACGCCTAAACCTTGAGTTCCTTCTAATAACTTTAAAATTAAAGGTGCGCCACCAACAGATTCTACAACATGTTCTACATCTTTTGTGTAATTGGTAAAAACTGTTTTTGGCAAACCAACACCAGCTCTTGCTAATATTTGTAAACTGCTTAATTTATCTCTAGATCTTACTAACGCTATCGATGAAACTGCTGTAAAAACTTTCATCATCTCAAATTGACGAATTACAGCTGTACCATAAAAAGTTACGGATGCTCCAATTCTTGGAATAATTGCATCAATATTATCTAAATACTCTCCTTTATAGAATATTTTTGGAGACTTTTTTTCGATTTCGATATTGCATTTTAAATGGTCTACCACCAAAACTTCGTGCCCTCTTTTTTCGGCAGCTTCTACTAATCTACTTGTTGAGTACAATTTCGGATTTCTGGATAAAATTACAATTCGCATTATTTTTTATATTTTAGTTTGTGGGATAGGTTTTTTTTTGCGGTATCTATTATAAATATTTTATTTAAAAATTTCCTACCTAAAAGTATCGGAAATTTCATGTCTTTACGCTCGCTTAATGTTAAGTATATTGGAAATGTAGTATTAAAAATTACAATTTTTGTTTGAATCATAAATCGTTTTTCAGAAAAACCATTAGAACTTTTTACAATTTTTGATGAATAGTTTTTTGATGTAAATTCTTTATTATTATAAAAAGCATGTTCTGGGTCTAATAAAGTAAACTGAATTAAATTTTCTCCATCTACAACAACTTCTTTAATTTTGGAACAATGTATAGAAGAAGTGTAAGCACCAGAATCTACCTTTACATGAATTTCTGAAAGCGATAAATCTGGGAAATCGGCTTTATCTTGGCGACCAATTGTAATTTTCATTTATAGAATTTAAATAAAGTAAAATTAGTGATAGTTATTTGTTTAAAATATTTTTTTTTAAATGGATTATAATTTAGCAATAGCTGCTTCTGCACAGCGTTCTCCATCCATAGCAGCAGAAACGATACCGCCAGCATAACCACCACCCTCACCACAAGGAAATAAACCCTTTATTTGTGTATGCTCTAAATCTTCTTTTCTTGGAATATTTACTGGTGATGATGTTCTAGATTCTACACCAATAATATTTGCTTCATTGGTAAAATAACCATGCATTTTCTGCCCAAAACTAGCAAAACCTTTGCGCAATCTACTACCAATAATTTTTGGTAAAAGAGAGTGTAGTGGAGCAGATTTTAATCCCGGTTGATAGGAAGTTTCGTTTAAATCTGCAGAGAGTTTTCCATCTACAAAATCTACCAATCTTTGTGCAGGTGCTGTTTGTGTTCTTCCGCCAGCAAAAAAAGCTATTTTTTCTAAATCTTTCTGAAACTCTAAGCCTTTTAAAGCGCCAAATTCTTCATATTTTTTGAAGTCTTTATCAATATCTAATTCAACAACAATCCCAGAATTTGCAAACTTGTTATTTCTACGAGATGGAGACATTCCGTTTACGACAACTTCGCCAGAAGCAGTTGCTGCTGGAACGATAAATCCACCAGGACACATGCAAAAAGAATACACACCTCTATTATTTACTTGATGCACTAAACTATACGCTGCTGCAGGAAGTAATTCATCTCTTTCACCCGAACAATGGTATTGAATTTGATCTATAATTTCTTGCGGATGTTCTACCCGAACACCCATAGCAAAAGATTTTGCTTTTAAGGCAATTTTCTTTTTATTTAACAATTCATACACATCTCTTGCAGAATGACCAGTTGCTAAAATAACAGCATTTACGGGCATTTCTTGTCCGTTTTGTAATTGAATAGCTTGTAGTTTATTTTGTTTAATAACAAAATCTGTAACACGGGTTTCAAAATGAATTTCACCACCGAATTTTAGAATATTTTCTCGAATATTTTGTATAATTTTTGGTAATTTATTTGTGCCAATATGCGGATGCGCGTCAATTAGTATTTGTTCTGTTGCGCCATGAAAAACAAGGTTCTCAAAAATTCGTCTTACATCGCCACGTTTTAAAGAACGGGTATATAATTTTCCGTCAGAATAAGTGCCTGCGCCACCTTCGCCAAAACAATAATTAGAATCTTCATTTACAACATGATCTTGATTAATTGCTTTTAAATCTCGTCTTCTATCTTGTACGTTTTTTCCGCGTTCTAAAACAATAGGTTTATAACCCAATTCTATGCAGCGCAATGCAGCATACATTCCTGCAGGACCAAAACCTATAATATGTACTTCTTTGGCATTAGAAACATCTTTATAATCAAAAATATAATCAGATTTTTCTGGGATTTGTTCATTGATGTAAACGG
>CAYWOM010000110.1:0-6078 GCA_964459905.1 uncultured Polaribacter sp.
CCCAGTAAAAAAGCTGTACCAGCATCATTCCTGTAAAAATTGTATAAAAAGGAACAGGATCTGTTGCAGTACCCATCGATTTAAATTTCTCTGGATTTTGCGTTGTTAAAATTGACAAACCATCCATAAAGTTACCATCGCCAATATATAGCAAGCCAAAAAACGGAATTAAAATACCTCCAATTAACAAACCAATGGCATTAATAGAATCAGACACCGCAACTGCTTTTAAGCCTCCAAAAACGGCATAAATAGAACCTATAATTCCTATTCCCCAAACACAAATCCAAATAGACTGCGTGTGTGTTACTCCTAATAATTCAGGAATATTAAACATTCCACTAATTGCAAGAGAGCCAGAATATAAAATTACTGGTAATAAAACAACTACATAACCCGATAAAAATAAAACAGAAGTTAATGTTTTTGTTGTAACATCGAACCGTTTTGCCAAAAAACCAGGGACTGTTGTTAGGCCTCCTTTTAAATATTTTGGCAATAAAAACAGTGCTGTAACCACCATAGCTATAGCCGCTAAGGTTTCCCAAACCATTACAGAAAGTCCACTTTGATAAGAAGAACCATTAAGCCCTACAATTTGCTCTGTAGATAGATTTGTAAGCAGTAAAGAACCAGCAATAACACCAGCTGTTAAACTTCTTCCTCCTAAAAAATATCCATCAGCCGAAGATTCTTCTGTTTTCCTTGTAGCTAAATAAGAAATAATAGCAACTACTAGTGTAAATCCTAAAAAGGTTAAAATTTGCATGAATAAAGGTTTAAATAATTATTAATTTTTCAAATATAATAATAAGTAATATAAAAACCCTACTGTTTATAAATCGTAAAATATTAGTTTGTATATTATTAGAGAAGATTTTAAATGTATAACCCATAGCTACAAAATTTTGTATTTTCATAATTAAACTTTATAATCATTCTAATAATTGAGGCTTAAATTAGATTCTAAGTTTTGTTGCAAATCCATTTGTGTTTTTTTTATATAGTCAATTAGGCCTTATGTTTTTTTATCTTTTGGGGGTTGTTTTATAAATTTTAATATATTTTTGTTTTTAATTGTAATTAATTAAAGGATTTAGAGACAAAATTTATGTCAAAAAAAAAATATACTTTTTAGAATATTGATTATTATTATACATTAATACCTGTACTTCTAAAATATTTTTTCTAATTGTTATTTATGTACATATTAAAACCTATTATTTATTTTTCTGTATTTAATCATCCTTTAACACAAGAAGAGGCTTTTTTATTTTCAGAAATTACCAACAAAGAAACTGCAATAAACCAGTTACAAAAATTAACAGATACAGGTGTTATACATAAAATAGATAGTTATTTTTTATTAAGTGATGATCCGTTACATGTTAAAAAAAGAATAACAGGTAATAATGAAGCAAAAAAAATAATGCCAAAAGCAAAAAAAGTAGCTTCTTATATTTCAAAATTCCCTTTTATAAAAGGCGTTGCTATTTCTGGTTCTTTGTCTAAAGGGTATTACGATGATGAAAGTGATTTTGATTTTTTTGTAATTACAAAATCTAAACGAGTTTGGATTTCAAGATTATTTTTAGCAATTTATAAACGTTTATTTTTAAAAAACTCTTACAAAGAATTCTGCATTAACTACTTTGTAAGCACAAGCACCTTAGAAATTGAAGAAAAAAACAGGTTTACAGCTACAGAAATTGCCACTGTAATTCCTTTATTTGGTAAAAATGAATTTTCTGATTTTTACAATGCCAATGATTGGGTAAAAAAATATTTTCCTAATATTAAATTACAAGAAAACGGCAAGCTCATAAAAGTTATAAAACAACCTTTTCTATCAAAATCCATCGAATTTATTTTTGATAACCCAATAGGTACGACACTAAATTATTTAATTAGAAAACATATTAGCAAACGCTGGAAACAGCGATACAGAAACACAAAAAACAATCCGTATAAATCTAAAGGTGAAATTTCTAAACATCACCCAGTTAATTTTCAGCACATTGTTTTAAATAAAATTAATGAACACTATAATTTCTTTGAAAAAAAACATGGAATCAATATCTCTAAAGAAATTTCATAACAACATTGTGTTTTCAAATGCTTATTTCTATAAGTTTGATGCAAAACAATGGAAAAACAAAACGCCTTTTCCTCCTTTAGGGACTATTTACGCAGCTTCTTATTTAAGAGAAAACGGCTTTTCTGTTGAGCTTTTCGATACCAATTTATTAGCTTCTACAGATGGTTTACAACCGTATTTAAAAACAAGAAAACCTTCTTTTTTTGTCTTGTATGATGATGGTTTTAATTACCTGACAAAAATGTGCTTGACTACCATGAGGGATGCTGCTTTTAAAATGATTGAAACAGCCAAATCTTTAGGATGGACAGTTATTTGTGCAAGTTCTGACTCTACAGATCAGTATGAAAAATATCTAGAAAACGGTGCCGATATTGTAATACAAGGTGAAGGGGAAATTACTTTACATGAAGCCATTTTAGCTATAAATAACAATCAAAATTTATCTACAATAAATGGTATTGTTTATAAAGATGATGGCGAAATTATTAAAAATAAAGGTAGAATTGTTTTAAAAGAATTAGACAAATTAGCACAACCCGCTTGGGATTTGGTTGCCGTAGAAGACTATAAAAAAGTTTGGGAATCTGGCAAGCAATCTTTTACCCTAAATATTGCCACCACAAGAGGTTGCCCCTACAAATGTAATTGGTGCGCAAAACCTATTTATGGCAACAGATGCAATTCTCACTCCCCCGCATACATAGTGCAGCAAATTAAATTTTTATCCGAAACATTTAATGTAAACAGGTTTTGGATGTGTGACGACATTTTTGGGTTAAAACCAAATTGGGTGCAACAATTTAACACCGAATTAAAAAAAGAAAATTTAAATATTTCTTATTACATACAAAGTAGAGCAGATTTATTACTAAAAGAAGACACTATTGATGCTCTAGCAGAAAGTGGTTTAGAAGAAGTATGGATTGGCGCAGAGAGTGGTTCTCAAAAAATATTAGATGCTATGGATAAAGGCACGTCTGTAGAACAGATCTATACGGCAACCCGGTTGTTAAAAGAAAAAAATATTAGAATTGCATTTTTTATTCAGTTTGGCTATTTAACGGAAAGTAAAGAAGATATTAATAAAACTATTAATATGATTACAGAACTAGTACCAGACAATATTGGTATTTCTGTTTCCTATCCTTTGCCAGGAACAAAATTTTACGACAAGGTAAAAGACGATTTAAAATTAAAAGCAAATTGGACAGATTCAGACGATTTAGATATGATGTTTAAAGGTACTTTTAACTCTAAATTTTATAAAAAACTACAGCGTTATGTGCATAAAGAGTTTAGAAAAAGTCAGGCTAAAGAATATTTTAAACAGCTTTTTACGAATCCAAAATCTGTTTCAATAAAAAAAATAAGAACCATTTTATTATACACATATTATGGACCATCGGCAGTAATAGATAAAATAACATTGAAAAAAATGGAAAATTTAAATGCAAAGTGATTTTGACATAGCTGCCATTTCTTACGATACTACTTTTACCAATACAACAATTGGTAAAGCACAAAGAATGCAAGTTTACAAACAATTAAATAAAAGTATTTCATTACAAGAAACTGTAACTGTTTTAGAACTGAATTGCGGCACAGGAGAAGACGCTAATTATTTGCATAACTTAAACCATAAAGTAACTGCAACAGATATTTCTAAAGAAATGATTTTAGTTGCTAAAACTAAAAATAAAGATATTAATTTTCAGCAATTAGACATAAACCATTTACACAAGCATGCTTTTAAAGAAAATTTTGATGTTATCTTTTCTAACTTTGGTGGGTTTAATTGTCTTTCTAAAAAAGAAATTACTACTTTTTTTTTATCAGCAAATAAAATATTAAAAAAACACGGAAAAATAGTTTTAGTAATAATGACAAAACAAACCTTTTGGGAAAAAATCTATTTTTTTGGCAAAGGTAATTTCAAAAAAATTAATAGAAGAAATTCTAAGAAGGCAATACCAGCAAATGTAGACGGAGTTGATGTAAAAACATGGTATTTTAACCCAAAAGAAATTACAGAAATTTCAAATGGTTTTACGATCAATAAAATAAAACCAATTGGTTTATTTGTTCCTCCGTCTTATTTACAATCTTCTTTTTTAGGAAAAAAAAGAATGGTTTCTTTTCTAAATAAATTAGATATTGTATTCGGGTTTTCTTTTTTAGCTAAATTTGCAGATCATTATTACATAGAGCTTCAAAAAAATACAGATTTATGAGTATAATTTTAACACACGCGTATTATCTGTTTGAAGATGATAAAGAACAAAAAATTATGAAACCCTATCCACCATTAGGGCTTTTATATATTTCGGCGTATTTAAAAGAACATAATGTTACCAACCATGTTTTTGATGCTACTTTTTATTCTTATGATGAACAACTAAAATTCATCAAACAAAAACAACCAAAAGCCGTTGCCATTTACACCAATTTAATGACAAAATTAAATGTGGTTACCTTGGTAAAAGAACTTACTACAAACAACCAATATGGTTTTCCTAAGGTTATTATTGGCGGTCCAGACATTACGTATAACTTAGAAAATTACCTAAATTTAGGTGCTCATTTTTTAATTATTGGCGAAGGAGAAGAAACTACTTTAGAATTGTACAATGCAATTGCAAGCAATAGTTCTTTTAATGCAATTACTGGAATTGCCTATTTAAAAGAAGGCAAAGTTATAAAAACGCCTCCAAGAATTAAAATGAAAGACCTATCTGATCTTCCATTACCCAATAGAACTGCAATACCGATTGATAAATATTTAAAGACGTGGAAAGATTTTCACGGTAAAAGCTCTATGACAGTTAGTACACAACGTGGTTGCCCATATACTTGTAAATGGTGCAGCACAGCTGTTTACGGGCAAAGTTACAGAAGACGACCAGCAGATTTAGTGGCTGCAGAATTAAAGAGTTTAAAAGACACGTACAAACCAGATGCTGTTTGGTTTGTAGATGATGTTTTTACCGTTAGCCATAAATGGATAAAAAGTTTTCACGAAGAAGTTATTAAGCAAGATGCCATTATTCCTTTTGAATGTATTACACGTGCAGAACGTTTAAATGATGAAATTTTACAGCTTTTAAAAGAAGCAGGTTGCAATAGAATTTGGATTGGGGCAGAAAGTGGTTCTCAAAAAATTATTGATGCAATGGACAGGCGTGTAGATGTAAATGTTGTAAAAACTGCCATTCAAAAAACCAATAAATTAGGCATAGAAACGGGTACTTTTATAATGATTGGTTATCCTGGCGAAGATGAAAAAGACATTAGAGAAACGGTACAATATTTAAAAGATGCAAACCCAACATTGTTTACAATTACCGTTGCATACCCAATTAAAGGAACTTCTTTGTATAATGAAATTGAAGATAAAATAACGGTAAAACCAAATTGGAATTCTTCTACAGATAGAGATATAGATTTTAAAAGAACCTACAATAAGAAGTATTATAATTACGCTTTAAAATATGTAATTAATGATGTAAATGCCACAAAACAAAAAAACCAAGGTAATTATTATGCGGCTTTTAAGATGAAAACTAAGTCGATTTTGGCACAGATTGCTATGCAGTTTTTAAAATAAGTTATGACACTTAAAACAGCATCTATAAGTATTGTTATTCCTACCTATAAACGTACGGAAAGCCTAGAACGACTTTTAAAAAGTATTGAAAAACAAAGCATTTTACCAGAGGAAATCTTCATTGTTTCGGCAGGGATTAAAAAAAATATTTTAACAGAATTAGTATCAAAATTTAACCTACCACTAGTTGTCTTATTTTCTGAACCATCGGTTTGTAAGCAAAGAAATTTAGGGATAAAAAAATCTACTGGAAAATATATTCAATTAATTGATGATGATATAGAACTTCCAACAAATTATTTAAAGGAATTATATAAATACCACCAACAAAACAACAATGTTTGGATTGTTTCTGGTGAAGAAACCCTTCTTG
>CAYWOM010000111.1:0-6035 GCA_964459905.1 uncultured Polaribacter sp.
AAAGTTACGACATCCATTTTAAAAAAGTATGCCTCTTTACAAAAGTTTAACGGTTAACAAAAACACTAAGGTTCTCATTTGGAAGATTGAAGAGTCTTTTACAGTGTTAAATACAAGTGTAATTTTAACAGAAAAAAACCAGGCTCGTTTAAATGGAATGAAATCTGAATTGCACCAAAGAGGGTTTTTAAGTGTGCGTCATTTGTTAAAAGAAGTGGGGTATTCTGATGAAGATTTGGTGTATGATGAATTTGGAAAACCGCATTTAAAAAACGGGAAATATATTTCTATTACACATTCTTTTACTTTTTCTGGAATTATAATTTCTGATGACATTCCTGTTGGAATAGATATTGAAAAACAGCGCGAAAAAATTTTAAAAATAGCACATAAATTTACTCCTTTTGAAGAGTACAAAACCATTGCAAATGCAGATGCGTTAATTAGTAAATTAACCATTGTTTGGGGCGCAAAAGAGAGTTTATATAAAATTTACGGAAAGAAGAAACTCTTATTTCTACACCATATAGATATTGAAGATTTTAAGTTTGTTGATAAGAAAACCACTGGTGAAATTAGATACGAAGGAGAAAATTATAAATATGAAATTCACTTTTTAGAATTTGATGGTTTTACTTGTGTGTATGCTTTTTAAAAGAAGTTACCTTAATTATCTTAAAAATCCGTTTGCTCTAATTTCTTTATAAATGGCATTAATTTATTCTGGAATTTCTGCTCTTAAAAGCCAATTAACATCTAAACCATTATGTACAGCATAGCTCATTAGATGTTCATTTTCTGAAATCAAATCTCCAAATTTCTTCAATTTTTCTTCAAACTCTATTAAAAAATCTTCATCTAATTTATTAATCATTAATAAATCTAGGTAGGCTTCTCCAAATTTGTCTTTGGTAGTGCTTACATGTTGGTTTATAATGCCACTAAATTTTCTAACATCCCAATTTAAATAACTAATAGATTAATGACCGTTTTCTGCGCTTTTTTTTATTTGATAAAGCAAACTTATTTCTACTTTTTCTCGTTGTTATTCTACCGTATTTGTATTAACTAGTTCAAATAGTAATCTATTTGCTAACAGTAAATCTTTTCTTAATAAGCGTAAAATTAGCTTGTCTTTTTCTTTTTATGGTAAATGACTTAATGCCTCTTTAAATTCTTTTGGAAATGTCATATTCTTATTTTGTTTTTGATAAAATATCCGTTCCTAAATAACCATCATTTTTATTATAATACCAAGCTCTGTTTTTTGGCATTTTTATATTGTTAATGGTTTCTAAATCGGTTAATAAAATATATTCACCATCATTTTTAGATTCGTCTTTAAAGAACTGATATACTTCCATAGCATACGTTTTTGGGTTAAAATAAAAATACCAAGTATCTTTACCTATTGCTGTGTTGTAAGTTACTTTTAAAATTAAGTACTCTTTTTCTTTAAACGTTTTTTTTTCTACTTTTTGATGAATAATTGTGCCTTTATCTTTCAATTTCATTGGCAAACCATACAAATATGTGTAATAATTTTTAAAGAGTTTTGCACGTTCGCAACTTAAATTGTATTTCTTTTTGGTTTCTGAAAACGGGTTTTCATCACCATTAATTGCCATAGTACAAACCTCTTTATTTAAAGTATATTTAGTAACAATAGTGTCTCTTGCAGCAACTATAGAAAAATATTGGTTTGGTAAATTAATATTAATTTTACTTTCTCTATTTGGACTTTTTTGAGTTTCCATAGTTACAAAAAACTCGCCATTAAAAGTTTCCCAATTTCTATTTGGATCATGAAATTCAATTGCTTTTTCTAATAATTCATCACCAGTAATTTGTTGAGAAAATGAAATTACTGATATGAAAAGTAGTAGAAGTGAGATTAAATTTTTCATGGTTATTAATTAAAAAAAAACTTAATTATTTTCTTGGTTATTGATGTCTTTTAATAATCCGAAAGCAAAATACACCACTATAATTGCGCCCAAAATAATACAAAGCCACATAAAAATTGAAGTCTGCCAAAATGATAATTTTTGTAATACCTCTTTTTTATTTTGAATTTTAAAAAAATCGTCTACAAAAACTTCTGCAACTACATTTGTTTTGTCTGTAATAAAATTCCCTAAATCGTAATTTGGTTTTTTTAAGGTCTTATCAATAGTAAAAGTATAATTTTCTTGCTGTTTTAAGTTAGCCACCAAATAGATTGGTTTTTGAAATACCCGTATTGCTTCTATTTTTAATGGCGGATTGTCTTGATTGTCAATTTCTAAGACAAACTCCTTTTCGTTTAAGTTATTTAAAACAAAGGTGTTTATGTTTTTTGAGTTTAACTGAAAACGAGCAACTACAACATTATAAGTTTCAACACGCTTTTTTATTTTACGTGTTTTTTTTACAATCACTTTTACATTTCGTAGAAAAAACTGAGTGTTTATTTTAAATGAAATACTATTTATCTTTTGCTTATGTGCTGCTGTAAATTTAAGTTGGGTAACTTTTTTATTTTTTACAGCAATTTTCTTTTGTTTAAAATTGGTAACTTCAATAGGTTTTTGGGTGAAAAATTCACTTTCGTACACGCCTACTTTTAAAATATTAATGGGTAAAGAATTTTTATCAGTAAAATTAATTTTTAAAAACTTGTAGGTATTTAAAGGAAAATAAATAGTTTTTTCTACAGTAGTTTTTTGTTGTGAATTTAAATCCCTTAGTTGCTCATTTATAACCAAACCAAACCAATCTGCTTTGTTATTACTACCTAAAATAGTGTACTTTTTAGAAACATTTGTATTGGCAATTTGTAGGGTTATATGTTCTTGCTTGCTACCGTTTGTGTTTTCGATAACAATAGAAGTTAGAGAATCTTTTAACGTTTGCTTGTTATCAATTTTTAGCGACTTAAAAACAGAAAATCGTTTGTCTGTATTGTAAATTAAAACATACGGAACATCATATTTTTGAATATCATTAATTCTTAAAGAACTAAAATTGTCATTGGCAGCAGCACGTATTTCTGAGGTAAGCATTAATGAATGCAAGCCATCTTTTAATAATGGCTTTAAATTACCTGTATAATCTTGGCTAAAACCAGCTAAAACTGTAAATAACGCAATTAAAAAGCTATATTTTTTCATCTTCAATCTTTTTTTCTGCTGTTTCATCTGTAACTAATTTTTTGATTTTTTGATACACAAAAGAAATCACTAATATTAAAACACCTAATAAAATAAAAGCAATTATTTTTCCTGTTTCTGACACGTTTTTAATATCATACACAAATAATTTAATAATAGTTAAACCTAATAATGAAAGGGCAATAATTCGTAAATTTTTCCATTGTTTTTTAATACCAATAATTAAGAAAATAAAAGAGAAAACACCCCAAAGTATTGGGTATCCTATTTTTACAATCTGTGTTTTTGCATCGTCTATTTGTTGATTTACAAAATGTTTTTTACTCCAAAAATCTCCATCAGAGAATTTAGCATAATATTCTGTAAGATCTACAGGTGTTAAAAGTTGCAAGCTATGTATCATTATTTCATTACTTAAAACATATACTATGGCAAAAACAAATACCCAAGGAAGCCATTTGTTTTGTTTTGGTTTTATGTTGAATAATAAATTGGTTTTCTTAAATATTTGAATTCCAAAATACACCAAACATCCTAAAATAATATAGTGTATAATAAAAGCATAATACGTATTTATATCGTTTATAAAATTCTCTGTAATTTCTTTGGATGAAAGACTATAAAACCTAATAATGTATAAGAAAATAGAAACAATACTTATAATTATTATTCCTTTTGTAATTTTTATGTTTTTTAAAAATGAACTTAAGTATACTAAAAGGGCAACAAACACAAAATGATAGCCTACAGGTAATGACATAGCAGATGCTGTATTTTCTAAAAATTGATTTGCCTGATAGTGTATTTCTAAAATACCTGTAAAATAGGTTACTATAATTGCGGCTAATAAAACAATAAATTTATATAATTTTATCTTTATTTTAAACTGTTTTGTAATAACATCGTTCTCATTTTTTAACAGCCAATAAGTTAAAAATAAAGAAATACTTACTATAAGACCTGCAATAAATAACGGATTAAATATTACTGATAATTCTTCTGCATTTACATACTTTTCCCAATCTAACAACAAACTAATAACTGCTAATATTTGCACAACAATTGCGCCAAATTTAAAAGAATTAATTTTAGATTTTTGTGACAACCAAAGTAGTAACACCGCTTCTGCAGCCCAAAAAAGTGTAATTTGATTTCCGTTAAACTGAATAGGAATTGTAAGTGTTACAAAGGTAAGTGCTAACCCTATTAACAAATAGATAGCGTTTTTATCTAACCCGAATTTTTTATATAAAACAACCGCGTAAAGCACATTGTAAATGGCTAATAACAATGTAAATAATCCTGTAAAACTAGAGTCCCAATCTCTTAAAATAATCATTCCAATACCAAAGAAAAAGAAAGTATTTGTTATTAAAATAAAGTATTCTATAGTAGAAAATTCTCCTTTATTTTTAAGGTTATTTAAAACAATAGTAATACTAAAAATAAAATAAAAAATGGTTGCAAAGGTTAACGCACCTGCGTGTTCAAAATCAGGCTTTAACATACTTACTATTAGCCAACCAACATATAATACTGTTGTAAAAATAAATGCTAAAATAGTAGCTATTTTCCATTTTTTAAAATAAGAAATTGCTAAAATTCCTATATTTAAAACGGCAATGTAACTAAATAAAACAATGTAATTTCCTTTGCCAGTACTTAGCATAAAAGGAACAAAAAAGCCACCTATTAAAGACAAAATAGCCAATTCTTGTCTGTTATAAGAAACCGAAACCAAGGTGCTAAAAGCAGTAATTAATACCATAATTACAAAGGCAATAGTTTGGCTAAACAACCCATATTCATGAAACGCAATATAAATGGTAAAGTAAAAAATACTTATTGCACCAGCCACCAAAACAGAGCTAAAAGCAGCATAATTTTTCTTTAATTTATGTGCAATTGCCATAACCAAGGCGCCACATAAAAACCCAATACCAACTCTTGCTGGCTCGTTAATCCAATCTTTATCAATGGCAAATTTTACAAAGAAACTAATACCTAAAACAAGAATTAAAATTCCTAATTTGTTAATTAGGTTTTCACCAATAAACTTTTCTAAATCAGGGTTTTTTTCTTTAAATGTTTCAAATAAAGACTTTTTTGGAACAATTTTTTTAGGTTTTTCTGCAATTGTATTCGTTGTTTTTTTGTCTTCAACCAGGTAAGAGGGTTTTGAAGCGTTCTTAAAAACAGTGCTTTTAGAAACTTCAATACCTTTTTTTGGAGGAGATACTTTCGATTTTTCTACTATAATTGGTTTACTTATTTCTTTTGGTACTACTGGTATTGGTTTAGAAGCAATTTCTTCTTTCTTTTTTAAAGCTTGGTTAGCAGTTAATTTTTGTGTTAGTAAATAAACGGTATTACTAAGCCTGTCTATTGTATTTTCTAACTTGCTAAATTTTGTGTTCAGACTATTATAAATTACAATTAAAAATATAATAACTATTATAAATAAAATAGACTCCATAATTGTTTTTTTAATTAAGTAGCCAAATGTAAGTTTTTAATTTAGGTAAACCTTGTAATAATAAAAAGTCTGTTTTATAATTTAACAAAAAAACCTCACAGACTTTAAAAATCTATGAGGTTTAAAATATTTTATTTCATTAAGAAGTATAAAGTAATCTGTTAATTTTAAGAGATTACTTTGTTATGCTTAGTAAATCAGGTTTAGCATAAATCCTCGCAATTACTTTTTAGGCTTGAATATTCAACTTCAAACTCAATTCTTTTAATTGTTCATCATCAATAAAAGCAGGTGCATCTATCATAATATCTCGTCCAGAATTATTCTTCGGAAACGCAATAAAATCACGGATTGTTTCTTGTCCGCCTAAAATAGCGACTAATCTATCCAACCCAAAAGCCAAACCA
>CAYWOM010000112.1:0-6034 GCA_964459905.1 uncultured Polaribacter sp.
CAGTAATCGTGCCAAAAATCTGAAAAAATCAAATAGTACAAAGTAACTTACTGAAGTTTACAGCTTTAGTAAGTTTTAATTAAAGCAATTATAACTAACAAACAATCACACCACATGAAAAAAAGTACCCACATTACTTTAAGTGCAACAATATACAACAAAGTTGCAACAAAACAGCAACAAAAATTTTATAAGAGTAAGTTTGGTTAGTTAGTAAACTAAAAACCAAGGTTTTTTGTTATTCATGGCAAAAAAAGACAACACCAGTTGGGTTTTCTTGGTTTTTCCCAACTAACCAAAACAAACACAATTATTTACTAACTAAAAAATTTTAATTATGGCAGCAGATTTCGCAATTATTGGAAACACTTTTACATCTACAATTCCTTTTATAGAGAATTTAGTGCAAAGTGCTGTTAAGTTAGCAACTGTAGAAGCTGTAAAGCAATACAAAAAAGAGCAGTTAAAAGATATAGTAGTTTCTACAAAAGAAGCAGCAGAATATCTTAATTGTACATCGCCAACCATAATAGGGTATATAAACGAGGGCCATAGAAACGCTGGTAAATTGCCTGCAATATCTACAGGCAAACTTTATAAGATTAATAAATACGATCTACTTCTGTTTAAAGAGAAGATGATAGCATAAACAAAAAAAAACTTTCTAAAGTTTCAGTCTTTAGAAAGTTTATAAAAAAAGACAAATAGTTAAATACCTCTAGATAACATTTTTTTGCCCAATAAAACAATTAGGGAGTCCTTTAGATACAAAATATTATATACTAATACAAAGTAACATCTCTCCAATTGCTTTTGCAAAAGTAAGTGTTTAGAAACAATTTAGCAAAAGTAAAGCAACAATAATAAAAGCTGCATAATTTAACTAAAGGTATTATGTAGTAAAAGTTTAAACCTTTAGGGTAATAACTAAAGGTTTAAACAAAAATACCCAAGGCGAGAAAAATAGTTTTTTCCAACCTTAATCCAGCGTAACAATTGTTGCGTTGGTTTAACCATATTTTTTTAATTGGTTAAGTATTCTACGCAACACCATAAGCTTTTATTTTTGTGGTAATCAGTAAAAGTTTGTTGCGTAGATTTTTTTAAAAGATTACCGCATAACTTAAACAATTATATTTATGAATACCACAAACACCCACACACCGCAACAAAGACAAGCAGTCTTTTTTTACCCAAAAAGTCAATATTTTAAAGTAGATACTATTGCTAAAAAACAACTAGGAGAACCTGTTTTACTTTTTATAGAGCAATACCCTGGTCATTCTATTTGTTTCTTTAACAAACTACACAAAGATGCAGCAGAATCTTTTAGAACAACACAGAAACAAATTACCTACTCCGTTTACCAATTAGAGCAAGAGGTAAAAAACAACTTACCGTATAATATGAACGAAACATTTTAAAGGTATGAAAAATTATATAAACATAGAAGTAGAAGTTAATGAAACTGTTTCGGTAAATTACTCTTTAGAAACACTTGCAAACCAACTAACAACAGCGCAATTATTAGCTGTTTTAAAGAAAAAAGAAGACCCAACTATATTAGGAGGCATTTTAACAGAAAATTTAGGTTTATCTATAGTAAAAGCCAAAGAGTTAAACGAGTTTATTAATAAGTTAATCTGTTAATTATGGAATACTTCACAGAAAACAAACAACAAATTACCAACGATATAGAAACTGATAATGTAGAATATTTTGCAGGCCACAATACTACCTCTTTTTCTGCTGCTTTAAACTTTGCAAACGCAATAAAAAACGAACTTGTAAAAGTATACAACAAACAAGGCAGCGTTATTGGCTATTGTGTAGGTAAATAAAACAAACAAAATGGACACTAAAAAATGGTTATTTATTTTACTAATAGTAGTTGTAACAATTATTGGTGCAATAGTAGAAAGAGTGTTTAAAGACAAAGATTTTTTTAAATAAAAAAAACAAAATGAAACTAATTAAAGACAAATACCCAGCATTAACAACCTTACCAATAAATGAAATATTTATTCCTTTAGAGTTACCAAAAGGAATGGTTAAGCAAGTTAAAAAACTAATTCCTTTACGCCTTTGTAAATCTCTAATTGTTAATTCAGATGAAGCTTTAAGGCAGTCTAACATACGTATAAAAAAGTGTAAAGAAATAGAGCAGAAAATTTTGAAATATAAACTCGATTGTTCTTTTTTAATAAACGTAAACAGCACGCCAGTTCTTTGTACAATAAGTCCTTCAAAGAAATTTATCTGGTTTACAATTATAACAACGGTAGATTTTAATTTTAAGTTTAAAGAGCCAACACTTTCAGAAGAAATAAAAAATATACCTGTTTCTTTTGTAGAAGTAAAGTTTACTGCTCCTGTTTTAGATCAAAAAGATGATACAAGTATTGAAGCTATTTTTATAGAAACACAAATAAAAAAATACAATGCAATTTTTCCAGACAACAAACTAACAAAGATAAAATCTGTACTCGATTGTTATGCTTTTGAAAAAAACGCTATCTATAACAAAAACATGCAGTTTCTTTCACAAATTTCTACATATTTAAAAATGCCTTTTTATATAGCAACACAAAAATTTCCTGAAGGAGAAAAAATTACAATCAATTTTCTACCTTTTTAAGCAACACACCACTTCCAATGGCAAAAAGAAAGGGATTGTTATCTCACCCACAAATCCCTTTCTAAAATTTAAAAAAATAAGAACCAATAAATAATCATTTTGCCTTATGAATACCAAAAGTAATACACTTGCAACAAACCTGCAACAAGTAAAAGATGCAGTTTTAAATGAACCACCAAAATCTCCAGTACAGCTCTATAATGAAAGAGTAGATCTGTTTAAAAAAGAGAACCCTATTACAGAAATACAAGCGCATGCTGTTATAGTTTTTTTAAAAACACTAAAACAAGCAAAACTAACCCCAGAGCAGTTTAACAAAAAAGTAATAGCGTTTAATAACAAATACGGACTTTTAATACCTAATAAGCCTGTTAAACACGTTTTTAATAATCTTTCTAAAGAATATAATTATATAAATTTTGCAATTATAAACAGCAAAACCATAGAGCAGTCTATGGATAATTTTCAGAACTTTAAAAGAGATTACAATTTAAAATGCCTGGCCCTTAATAAAAAAGTAGCCAAATATAACAAAGAAGTAGTTGTTGCCGAAGAAAACCTAACAGAAGCAGAAAAAAAGCGTGTAGCATCATTTAAAAAGCAACACAACGCAGACTTTACAAAAACTTACAACGCTTGTGTAGATTTCGAGAATGAAGACAAGCCAATACATAAAAAGAAAAATTACCAAACTATAAAAGATCAGGCAGAAGTAATTTTTAGAATCTGCGTAAATTTTTATGTTAGTCAGCTACGTAAATTTAACCAAGAAAGGCAAAAATTAGGCGGTTCTACAAGGTTTCAGAAAAAAGACCAACCTATGTTTGTTTTAAACCATAAATCTATTACAGACTATCGTTTAAACGGAATTAAAAGAATAGAATTAAAAAAGAGAGCTGTAAAAGATCAAATAAAAAGATTACGAGAAGCTGGTGTTTTTACCACATGGATTTATAGCGGTTTTCAAAGACCAATTCACTGCCATTTTAACCCCAATATTTTCATTTTACAAGAAGGAAATCCGCCAAAAAGTTTAAATGCTGATAATCATTTAGTTAATGGTGCAAGCGTGCGAAAGTTGCACGTTTATAAGCAATACAATACTATACCTAATATAAATAAAGAAGAGAAGAAAGGAAACATAAAAAATGTTCCCTCTTTAAAATGCGGTTCGATGCTGGAATCGAAAACGGAGCAACACTCGACTGCTGCGCAGGCCTACAAGAGCACCCAAGATGATAAAAATGCAAAAAACCAAGTTGCGCCGCCGAAAAACATGAGTTTTGTGGCAAATGGCTCTAATAAAAAGCCTTTTTCTACCATAAAAAGAGAAAAAAACAAAACAATTTCTAAAAATGCCAGGTTAAAAATTTTAAATGATAAAGTTTTGGCCCAACAAATGGCAGCTAATTTTTATGAAGGTTATACACCGTTAAGCTACAAGAACATAGAGCGTGTTTTGGTAGAAAGTAATTTAGATGTTAACGAAATAGCAGAACTTTTAACCCAAGATTTTATAAAAAGTACTACTAAAATTTATAGAGACAGAGGTGTTTGGGTTGGCGAATGGATAAAAGCTAAAAGAAAAATTCAGGTAGATCTTTTTGAAGGAAATATTAGAGCAATTGCTAATAATAACAATCCTAATTTTTATTTAACCAACAAAGTTGCAGCAGTATTAAATCTTGTAAAAAAATATCGCTGGATGCTAGAAAGAGCAAAAATAATTTTAGTAAAAAACAATAATACGGTACAATTTCCTTGCAATTGGTTTAGTCTTGGTAAAAAAGAAACACAGCAAATGGGCTTTTTTGGGTTAGAAAAATTCTACAAACAAAGTTTACGTAAAAAAGAACAAATTAAAGCTGATAAAAAAGCAGAAAACGACAAAAATTCTAAAAAACGTAGAGAAATTAGAAACCAAATTTTAATAGAAAAAGCACTTATAAAATTTACAAAAGGCATTTATAATTTCGAGCAATTCTGCAACTATATACTAAAATACCACCCAACAAAATTTAATGAAATTGCAAATATGATTAATCTAAATGCGGTTAACAAATGTTAGAAAAAAGGTTAAAAAATCTAAAAAACCGCTATTTATTAGCACAAAACACAGATAATTTTAAAGATATGGCAATTTTTCAAGCAAAAATTAACCAATTAAACATAAAACTAACACACGAAAAAGCCTTTGGCTTTGGTGCTTAAAACAATAAACTAACTAAAACAAACAGAAAATGAGTATTAATAAAAAATGTAACTGCACACCAAAATCTGCAACCGATTTTTGCCCTAACTGCAGTAGACTTAAAGCCGTAATTATGTTAAAAAACGGTAATAACAACTTAAAATTAAAACACCCTTTAACCAATAAAATGAGTTGCCCAGTTTGGTATTGTAGGTATTCTAAAAACGGAAAATCCGATCAGCAATTAGCAGCAAAAATGAGAACTAAAATTGCACAATCTAAATATGCTGGTTTGTATAATGTTATTCTTTTTTATGACAACTTAACCAACACAAAATTACCAATTTAATATTTTACTGTTAACGGTTTGGGTATGGTTAGTTTATTTAAAAATTAAAAAACACAGAATTATGAATTATGCAATAGAATTTCTAAAACAGCAAAAAGATATTTTCTACAAAGAAATTAAGTACACACTTAATGATGAAGAGTTAAAAGCAATTGAGCAAAAAATTACAGACTTTAATGACGCTTTAAATAAATTAACTATACCCGTTGTTGTGCCTATGTTGCTGTGTAAAATAACAGAAAAAGACTGGGCTTTGACAGAACATAAAAAATATGAAATGCTTGAAGAAGATAAAATACATTATTGGATATACAATGACCGTGGGGAAAAGGATAAAATATTTAAACAGTACTTTGATAAAATGCCAAACAGCAATTAGGCACAACGTAAACGTATAACATTAGTCTTTTTAACGGATTTAAATCTAAAAATTAATAGAATGGAAATGAGCGAAGAACAAATAAAAGCAATGGTGATAATGAATATTATTGACAATTGCACAATGGAACTTGATAATACAGGACAAGAGCGGTACTCTTTGAATGAGCAACAATTTGGCAAATGTGTAGATACATTAGTTAAAAATATTAATGTTATACAGTGTTGTATGGGCAAAGCCGAACAGTTGCCTAAAAACAATTGTACATTAAATAGACAGACTTGCGGTAAAGGAAGTGGTTGCAAGTACCCACATTGCCATATTTAGGCAATTGCATACAACGCTTACGGCTATGATTAGTAATTTTAACGATTAAATAATGACTTATGAAAAACTTATTAAAAGAATTAATTGAAGAAAACGTAAATATATTACACACCTATCCAAGCATAGAGGATAATTTAAGGACAAGTGCAG
>CAYWOM010000113.1:0-6026 GCA_964459905.1 uncultured Polaribacter sp.
ACATAGAGATTACTTTGTGTTTGGACATAGACATTTGCCATTAGAAATTCAATTACAAGAAAATTCAACTTATATAAATTTAGGCGATTGGATTACCTATTATACATACGCTGCATTTTCTGAAAATGATTTTACCTTAAAAGAATTTAAACATTAAGCGTTTAAACTTGCAATAAAATCTCTTATTTTTTGAACACCATTAAAGACATTAGATGCATACTCTTTTATAAAATCGGTATCTATTTTTGTATTTTTTTGATAAGCTTTCATCACGTGTTCTCCATTAAAATCTACAAAGGCAATTCTAAAAAATAACTCCTCTTGATGAAAGCCAAAATCGATGCCTGGCAACATAGCAAAACGATAGTTTTCTAGCACATAATTTGCCAATTCGGTATTTGTTTTAAGACCTAAATCTGCTATTTTATGTTTAAAAGGGTTAAAACCAATAACCATGTAAAAGGCTCCTTCTGGTTGGGTACATTCAAGCCCTATTGCTGTAAGTTCTGTATACATATACGCAGAGATGCTTTTTAATATTGCAGAAGTATGCCGCACATATTCCTGTAAATCTTTTTCGTATTTATAGGCTTTTAAACCTGCATATTGTACAGGTGCAGCAACACAACTAAAAGTTTCACTAAATAAAGATTTGTATACGTTTTGCAGTTCTTTAAATGCTGTTGGTAACATCATATAACCCAATCGATATCCACCTGCAGAAAACACTTTACTAAGGCCTCCGAAGACAATCGTTTTTTCTGGGTAAAACTCAGAAATACTTGGTGAGTATGGTGCATAAAAATTAATTTGAGAATAAATTTCATCAGAAAAAACAACAATATTATACTTTTTACACGCAGTTGCTAATGCTTTATATTCTTCTTTATTGTACACGGCCCCTGTTGGATTGTTAGGAGAATTAAGAATAAGAATATGTTGTTTTAACGGAATCGAGTCCTTAAAAAAAGTATCTAAATTATGGGCTGTAATTTTAAAACTATTTTCTAGTTGCGTTTCTATAATATGGTAGTTTCCTCCTTTAGATTGTATTTGAGGTATATAACTAACCCAACTTCCTTTTGGAATTAAAAAATTACCTTCGAAAATTAAGATCGATTGGTATAGAAGTTCTTTGCTCCCTGGTCCTATAAAAATGGCATCTTTATAGGTGCTAATATTTTGATGCTCTTTTAAAAAATAAGCAATTTCTGCACGTAACTCCTCTAAACCTGCAACCGGTAAATAATGGTTGTTATTGGCACTTTCTTGTAATGCTTTTACAATAGAATGATGAATTGGGAAAGGGGATTGACCAAAACCAAAATGACAAATTGTTTCTTTTTTAGCTCTTAATTCTTTTACTTTTTCGTTAATTAATAAAGTAGAAGATTGTTTTAAAGACGCAATATTTTTATTAATTTTCATACTTAAAGATACAAAAAAAGGATGCCGAAGCATCCTTTTTTTAGTTAGGTAAAGTAATTTTACCAATCTATTCTATAAACTTGGTTTATTTTAAGTTTAAACTTACTCTTGCAAATAAGTATCTACCACCAACACCAAATTGTTGCGATCTTCTAGACCAATCGAAACGACCACCACTTCTATTAGCTTCTATAGCTCTGTCTGGAAAAACATCTAATAAATTATTAGCTCCAACAGTAAAGGTTAAATTTTCTGTTGCCTTATAACCTAAAGATAAATCGGTAACTACTTTAGAACTAAATTCTTGTTGATTAGCAATTGAATTTGTTGCTTCAGAAACTTTACCAAAATACACATTTCTTAAGAAAACATTAAACTTTCCTGAAGTTAAACTATTGGTTAAATTTACTTTAGTTCTAGGTACTGCTTCTTCTAAATAGATTCTACTATCTTCTGGAAAATACGTTTCTACTTGACCAGCATCTCTTAATATTTGTGAAGATTTAATGCTACCTTCTTGTCTTGTTTGAGAAAAAGTTCCTGATAAATCTGTTTTTAACCTTGTTTTCTCGCCTAAATCTGCCTTATGAGTAATTACAACATCTACTCCTGTAGATCTAGTATCTATTGCGTTTGCAAAGAAAGAAGCAGCTGTTGCATTTGCTTGTACTAATAAATCTGCAAGTTCTTGGTTTGCTGCATCAATTGGAACATCATTAGCATCTAGTGTAGGTTTAAACTGCCCTGTATATACTACTCTATCATCAATATTTACAATATAACCATCTACAGTAAAGGTAATGTTAGATTCTGGTAATTTTGCTGTAAAACCTGCACTAAAACTATTAGAGGTTTCTTCTTTTAATTGAGGAATTCCTAATAATTGTGCTGCTTTACTATCATTTGCAAACGTACCTACTTCTACAGGTACACCATCTTGAAAAATAGTAGAGGTAGAGTTGTAGTTTAATTGGTGTAATGATGGCGCTCTAAAACCTGTATTAAAAGAGGCTCTAATTCTAAAATTGTCTGACGCTTTATAAATAGATGCCAATTTAAAGTTTAGTGTAGATCCAAAATCTGAATAGTTTTCATAACGTGTTGCAAATGTAGTAGAAAATACTTCAGAAAACTTTGCATCTAAATCTACATAAGCTGCTACACTGCTACGTTGTCTATCCAATTCGTTTTTTGGACCAAATCCTGGAAATACTTGAGAACCTCCGGGTCTAGAGTTTCCAAAAAAGTCTTTTAAAGGACTAGTACCTGCAACACCACTAAATGGAGAGCCATCTGCTTGGTATTGCGTATAAGAAGCTTCCTCTCCCGCAATAATTTCATAGTTTTCTATTCTGTGTTCACCACCAAAAGCAACACCAAATCCTTGAAATGTATCTTCGTAAAACTTAGAGATATCTAAATTAGTAGTGTTTTGCGTAAAAGCAAAGCCTCCAGCATCAAAAGTTGTTCCAGATGCGTTTCCTTGAGATGCATTATAGGTGTTTCCAATAATAAAATCGAAGGCATTTTTTCCGTAAGTATTTGAGAAATCTACATTCCATTCGCCAATTTTACCTTTAATACCAACTGCTAACGATTTATCTGAAATTGTTGAGTTAATTTCTGGTAAAAATCCGTTATTATAAGCAGGCGTAAAAGTTCTACTTTGGCTTGGTAATCTGTAAAAACCTGCAGAATTACCTGTTCTTGCGCTCATTCCAGCAAAAGAGTACAATTCTGTACCATTGTCATCTAAAGGCAGTTTAAAGTTGGCAAAGAATCTACCACCACGAACTTTAGACTGACCTACTCTCATGTTAAAATCTGTTCTTTTTAAACCTCTTGCAGCTAATTCTGCTGTAGTAACATCAGCCCCTAATATTGTTTGCAATTCAGGTAATCCGTCTGAAGGAGTTGTAGCATACCCAGCAGTGTTTGCAAAACCTTTTAAGTCATTTAAAATAGTTGCATATTCAGTAGACGCTGGATCTAATCCGTTTGCTAAAGATAAAAATCGTGTAGTATCATAATTAGCAGCATTTGCAAAACGTTCTACGGCATTATACCCATTAAAAATACCGCCTTCCCATTCTTTCATTCTGTTGTAATCTTCTCGTACATCAAAGTCCCCAGAGAAGGTTATAAAACCACCATTTTTACCTAAAGGTAAACCGTAGCTAGCACTAATATTAGTTGTTTCGCCATCTACACCACCTGTTTGAGAGTTTGCGTTTTTACTAAAGTTAGCACCTGTAGTAACAGACATAGATAGTTCATTAACTGTTTCATTTAAAACAATATTAATAACCCCTGCAATGGCATCAGAACCATATTGTGCAGCTGCACCGTCTCTTAAAACTTCTAATCTTTTAATAGCAGAAGCTGGTATTGCGTTTAAATCTGTACCTACAGAACCTCTACCAAAAGTACCATTTACGTTTATTAAAGAAGATGTATGTCTTCTTTTACCGTTAATTAATACTAATACTTGATCTGGTCCTAAACCTCTTAACGAAGCCGGATCTACGTGATCTGTTCCATCGGAAATTGTTTGTGTGTTTGATGTAAAAGAGGGTGCTACAAAATTTAAAATTTGATTTAAATTTACCTGTGGAGAACTAGCTGTAAGTTCTTTAATATCAACAATATCAATTGGCACTGGAGAATCTATTGCAGATCTGTTTGGATTTCTAGAACCAATAACTACAATTTCATCTAAAGATTCATCACCTTCTGCTATTGTAATTGTTAAATAAGAGGTATTGGTTACTTGTACTTCTTTGGTTTTATAACCAATTGAAGAAACTACTAAAGTTGTTGGTAAACTTTTTACAGTAATAGTAAATTCTCCGTTGTCGTCTGTAAGGGTACCATTTGTAGTTCCTTTTTCTACAACATTCATGTAAGGCACTGCTTGCCCAGACGCATCTTTTACTATTCCTTTAATTGCTTGAGCCGCCATCGTTAATGGAAGCATTAATAATAAAGAAAACATTAAAATTTTACCTACGTTTTTTTGTTTCATAATATATATTTTTGAATTTATACTAACAAATATTGCTGTTTTTATTCATTACAACAAATTTAAATGTACCAAATAAGTTATCTATGGTCTAATTTTAACATAAATGTAATTATTTAATTATTTTTAACCCAATTTTAAAATAAGTACAGCTTTATTAAATTGCGTCTAATTATGGTTTAGACCAAAAAAAAGACTGTCTTTACAGACAGTCTTTTATATACTCTAAAAATTTAGTTTTTAGAACTGGTAGTTTAAAGATAAATTAAACATAGTTCCTAATTGACTAAAGTGATACCCATCATACGTCATTTGAGAATAACGTTGGTTAAATGTAATAGCATTAGATTGAGCTTTAACCTGCGCTGGATCTGCTAAAATAGCTGTTCCTTTAGCTGTTTTAGCTACAAAATTCCATTCTGGTAAAACGTTTAGTAAGTTATTTACATTTAATGCAATAGTTAACTTTTCTGTTGCGTTAAAGTTGATCCCTAAATCTGTAACAACTTTTGGTGTAAATTCTGTACCTAAATCATGAATAACATACTCATTAGATGCACCTGGATTAATTAAATTATAACCTGTAACTTGACCAAGCCCATTAAGTATTGGATCAGTAGTAGTCGCTAAACCTTGTTGCGTAAATTCTGCCTTACCAAATAATGTGTTATTTAAAGAGAAACCCCATTTACCTATATCATAAGTAGCTCCTAAAATCCATTTAGATTGTGGTCTAGAAGTAAAAAATAATGCTTCTTGAGTTTCATTTACTACAGATTGTGCAGTTTTAGAACCATCAATAGAAGCTGGATTTTTTACAGCACCATCTCTAGCATTTTCTATAACATAGTTTCCAGATAAGTTAAAACCTAACATTCCTTCTCCAGCTTCAATTTTATTATAACCAATAACAACATCTATTCCAGAAGTTTTAGTATCTAATGCATTCACAAAGAAGCTTAAATCAGATAGACCATCAAAAGCAGGTAATGCTGGTGGTGTAACTTCTGTACTTAAAACAATTCTATCTTCTACATTAATACTATAATAATCTACTGTAAAAGTTAAGTTACTGTTTACTTTTCCACCTACACCTAATGTAAAGTTAGTAGACGTTTCTTCTTTTAATTTTGGTAAACCTAATAAACCAGCTTGAGAAGATACATTATTTACCAAACCACCTACTTGAATTCCTTGACCAGGAACAAAGCTATATTGTGCTTTTTGTGTATAAATTTGGTGTAATGTTGGTGCTCTAAACCCTGTAGATAATGAACTTCTTAACGTGTACTTATCGTTAATAGTATAAGCTCCACTTGCTTTCCATACAAAAGCGTTACCAAAATCAGAATAATTTTCAGATCTAATTGTTGCATCTAAAGTTAATTCTTCAATTGGATTCCAGTTTAAAGACGCATAACCACCAAAGTTATAACGTGTAAACTTACCTGAATTTTCTGGGCTGTTTCCTGCAAATGAATCTGCACCACCACCATCATAAGAACCTAATTCACCTTCAATTACTTCAAACGTTTCATATCTGAATTCTGTACCAAAAGCAACACTTAAGTTGTCT
>CAYWOM010000114.1:0-6024 GCA_964459905.1 uncultured Polaribacter sp.
TCTAAATTAGAAGATTATAGAGTTACAAATAGAGGTGGTAAAGGTGTTAAAACTTTGAATATTTCAGAAAAAACAGGTAATTTAGTAGCTATTAAAAATGTAGACGATTCTAACGATTTAATGATTATCAATAAATCTGGCCTTACCATTAGAATGGCTGTAGAAGATTTACGTGTTATGGGGCGTGCAACACAAGGAGTTCGTTTAATAAATATTAAAGATGATGATAGTATTGCTGCCGTTGCAAAAGTAATGCATGAAGAAGATGAAGAAGAAATAGATACTGATGCCGAAACAGAAACTGGCACGGAAATTGAAAATGACTCTAATGAAAATAAAGAATAACAATAAATTAAATACTTTTTAAAATGAAAAAACAAATATTAGCACTTGCTTTAGGTTTCATAACAGTTGGGTCTTATGCACAAAAAAACGAAATTAAAGCTGCACAAAAAGCAATTAAAAAGCTAGATTATACATCTGCACTTTCGGCTATAAGTGCATTAGATGGTATGGAAGAGTCTATGGATGCAAAATATAAAGCAAAATTTTATTATTTAAAAGGACAAGCTTTAGCAGGTAAAAATAATTATGAAGCAGCATCTGATGTATTTAATAAACTATTTTCTTATGAAAAAGAAACAGGTAAATTAAAATACACAAATTTGGCAAAACCAATGTTAAGTGGCGTGGTTCAAAAAGTTTCTGCCAAAGCTATAAAACTGTATAATGATGATAAAAATTATGCAGAAGCTGCCAAAAATTTTTATTTAACGTACAAGTTAAGTCCAACAGATACTACTTTTTTATACAATGCAGCTTTAAGTGCATCTCAAGCAAAAGAGTATGATACATCTTTAAAGTATTTTAAAGAAGCAAAAGAAGTAGGTTATACAGGTATTAATACTCAGTATTTTGCAGTTAATAAAGAAACGGGTGCAGAAGAAAATTTAGGTACTAAAACTAATAGAGATACAATGGTTAAGTTTGGTAAATACATTAAACCAACAGAAAAAACATCGGCATCTAAACAACCAGATATTATTAAAAATATTGGTTATATTTATGTAAACCAAGGAAAACCAGAATTAGCAATTGAAGCTTTACAGGAAGCAAGAAAAGCAAATCCAAAAGATATAAATCTATTGTTAAATGAAGCTCAAATGTATATTAAACTTGAAAGAATGGACAAGTTTGGTGAGTTAATGGAAGAAGCGGTAAAATTAGATCCAACAAACCCAACGTTATTTTTTAATTTAGGAGTAGTAAATGCTAACGAAAATAAAATTAACGAGGCAATTGGTTTTTACAAAAAAGCCATAGAATTAGATCCAAAATATGGAGACGCATATTTAAACCTTGGTGTTACCATTTTAAATAAAAGAGTTGAGGTTATTAACGAAATGAATGAAAACTTATCTAACGATAAAAAATATTCGGCATTAGAAGGTAAATTAAAAGAAATTTGTAAAGAAGCTTTACCATATATTGTAGAGGCAGATAAAATTTCTAGAACTAAAGGAACTTTAAGCTCTCTTTTAAATATTTATGATACTTTAGAAATGGAAACTGAAGCTGATGCTTTAAGACCGATTTATAAAGAAATGAGAGGTCAGTAAAACGCACATATAATTATAAAATAAAAGGGCTAAAAAGTATTTATTACTTTTTAGCCCTTTTTTATTTATATTGTTATTATGTATAATTAGCCTCAAATAAATTCGGGGTGTTCTTTTAAATTTCAAACCAATACATTTCAAACTGGTTATGCTTCGCATTTAAATTCAAAATATCTAATACCTATTTGTTTTTTTTATAACCTTAAAAATCACCATTTACTTTTCTTAATTACATAGATAATTTGTGGTATCGTTTTAAACTATTGGATTAATCTCCATTTTTGAATAGTTATTTTTATATTTTTTCAAATAAAATTACTTTTTTTGAAAAATTATACGCGGCATTTACAACATCTCTATAGTTTGGGTAATAGTTTTTTTCCATCATTGTTCTAGCATATTTTTCAGAAATAGTAATATGTATAACATCGTTTTCATAAGTATGAGTCGATGAAAATTCTGCAGCCAATTTTCCGTAAATATCAAAGGTGCTTAGTGTATTTAATTTATCTAAATTTTTAGGACTATAACCCTCAGGAACTTTAATTGAAATGGTGTATTTATATTGATTTGGATAGGCTAATTCAATAGGATTTACACGTTTTTCTTCTTGATACAATTCTGTCTGTTTGCCAATTAGTTTTCCAATATTAAAAATATAATTAGCACCAGATTCTTCTAGTATTTCGTCTGTAGAATAGTTATAATTTATAATAAAAGGAGTGTTATTTAAACCTAATTTGGTGTCTTCATTTTTTACGTTAAAATCTTTAAAATTAACATCATTAATATTAGAAGCAGCTTCCATTTTTTTAAATTTATTTAAATCTTCTTTTTTAAAGTATTTATACGCCATTCTAGAGTTAAAAGCTCTGTAACCGCTACTAGAATAAATACCTTTTACTGCTGTTAGATTTTCTTCTAAAGTTAAAAAAACATCCATTTTTCTGTCTAAAACGGTATATGTTATGGTAGGTAGTTCTATTTTTTTAAAATAAAAGTCAGATTTTGTAATAAATATCCCATCATTATTACAGAATCTAGAAGGCGGAAAACCTAAATTGTTTTTTTCTTCTGAAGGGCATAAATATTTTTTGTTTTCAGGAAAATAAAACATAGCAAAACCTAAGTTAGAATTCGTAAAAAAATACCTGTCAAATTTGTTATAATATCTATTTGATGTAAGTACTATATGATATGGAATTTCATAATAGGTAAAAAGACAAGCATATACTTTTAATATAGATGTTTCTGTGGCACTTTTATTTCTGTAGATGTTTTTTAATTCTTCAAAAGGACTTCCATTTTTTCTTATCGTATAGTTTTCTGTAACAAATTTAGAAATTTCTGTTATAAGGCTGTCTTTATCGAATTGAGTTTTTGTTTTCTGAAAATCTTGAATTAAATTTTTATATTTTCTAGGTTTTATTTTTAAAAAATTATTTCTAATATTTAATGAAAAATTTTCCCATTGATAACTTATAGAAGAATTGCTTGCCTTTATAAGGTAAACAACCTTCATTTTATTGGCATTAGAAGTAGAGGATGTTTCCTCTAACATCGCATCAATATTTTTTTTAATGGCTGTATAGGCAATTTTATTGCCAGGTACTTTTTTCTTGATTAGCGTTGGAAAATTATTGTAACTTTTTACATCTGTAGATAAGAAAAAAGGTTTTCTAATTATTACTTCAGCATTTTTTATTTTATAATTTTTTTGAATCATAATATTTCCTAAAGAATTTGGAGTCTTCTTAAGTGTATAAATATATTCTAACTGAGTATTTTTTTCAACGCCTTCTAAAGCAAAAATTTTAAATCCTCCATAGCCTTTTACATCCTTTAATTCTTTAATATTATTTTTGTTTAAATTAATTATTTTTCCATCTTTATGTAATACTCTGGCTTTTATATCTATTACTTTTTGTACACCATACATTGGTATATACACTCTGTTGTGTTTTTGTATTCCTTTTTCTGTATTTACAAGAATAATACTATGCTTTGTGTCGTAAAGTGCAAGTTCTCCAAGAACAGGTTTGTGGTATTGAATTAAGTGTTTCTCTTTTATAGCAACAGAGGCTAATTTTGTATCTTCTTTATCTAAATCATTAAAAACAGGTGCTTTATCCCAATCGTGAGATTTATATAGTTGTGCAGTAGCGGTAAGGTTAGAAAGAAAAAACAGTATTACTAGTATTTTTTTTATCATACTTTTTTAGTTAAAATAATTGATTTTCTATTGTTTTTAGATAAACTTTTTATAAAATAATTCCATTTATTAATTTCTGCAACGGGCACTTTTAGCGTGTTTGTATAAATTGTTTTTGTTAAAATAATTTTGTTATTTATATTTTTATAAATGATGCTAAAACCAAAATTTGTGTCAGAAAAACTTTTGTTTTGAGGCATAAATTCTAAAATATAATTCTTTGGAATAGTTACACTTGTGGTAAATGAGGTTTTATATTTATAGTTTATCTTTTTGTCATAATTTTTACGTTTATTTTTAACAAGACTATTTTTTAGCAGCTTATCTATATTTAGTTTTAAGTAAATTTTATCATCAATTATTTTATAATAATCTTTAAAATAACTTTTAAAAGTTATCTGAATAGAATCATTTTTCAACGCTAAATTAGCGTATTCTTCATTAGAAAATATTGTCTGACTATTTCCAATACTAAAAGTAGCGGTAATAAAATCTTTGTCGTCTTTTTTCTTATTAGAAAATTGATGCTTGAATCCTAGTTTTTCATATCCTGTTAATTTAATACTATGCGAACCGATGAGTTTCAGTTTTTCGTCAAAAATAAAATCTGATATAATTTCTTGGTAATTATCTTCTTTTTTTACTTCTTTAACTTTTATAATTTTGTACTCATTTTTAGAAATTCCAATTAAGGCTTCTTTTCCTTGAATAAAAGGGGATGGGTAATTAAAAGAAAGGTATTTTGCCGTGGCATCTAAAAAAATGAACTCATTTTTATATTTAACCGCCGTAATCATGTGGTTGTCAGTAAATGTTGTTGGCAATTCATGATAGCTGTATGGCTTACTTCTAGTGCCAATCCAGGTTAAATAAGAATCTATATTAGCATATTGTAGCATTTCATTTAAAATGTTAGACATGTCTTTACAATCGCCATATTTTTTTGTAAAAACATTCATAGCATCCCTTGGTATAAAACCGTTTAAACCATCTTCAAAAGCGATATAGTTTATTTTTTCTTGTACATAATAATATATTTTTTTTATTTTTTCTTCATCTGTTTTTAACTCTTTTATTAAATCTAAAGTAAGAGTTTTTAGTTCGTTTTGATTTGTAGTATTTATATCTTTTATTAAAGATTGATACCAGCCATATAAATCAGAAACATCATTTAAAACATTTTTTGTTTCTCCATTTGCTGTAAATTTTTTAATATAAACCGCAATTTGTGGAAGATAATATAGTGGCGAAAAATCATAATCGTAAGTGGCTTTCTTTAAGTTTTTAAATTTCCAAGAATAGATAATATCATTTTGATTAATTTCTTTACTAAAAACAACATTTACACTATCTAGATTAAACGTTTTGTAAGTTAGGTTGATGTTTTTATCGGTTTTTATAGAAAATTCTGAACTAATTGTTGGAATGCGACTACCTAAATAAAAAGGATTTATAAAATGCGGATCTTTAACAGCAACACTATAGTTTAGATTTGTAATCGATTTTTTTGTTACAGCAGGATACGTAAATGTTTTTTGTTTATTATCGCCAAAAAAAATACCATTGGTAATAATGTCTTTATTTTTGAAGTTTGAAACTTGCCAAATATTTACATCTTCTCGGCGTTTAACTTTCTTTTTTAAGTTATTATTTGTGTTGTCTGTAAAGGCGTTAATTTCATTTATCGAATGAAATTTATCAAAATAAATGCCTTCACTTGCGTAGTTTTTTTTATCTATTGTTAAAAATAATTGTTGTTTAGAAACATTTCTTTTTATAGATAACTTGTTGTTTATAATTTTAAAATCTAAGCGAACATTGTGTTTTAAAGTAACAACGTCTTCGTTTGGAAAACGATCAACAACACTTTGTATATCTTGTGAAAAAGAAATGTTTATAGAAATATAAAGACAACATAAAATAAGTAAAAACGTTTTCATAACAGCAATTTTTAAAACGTTTACATCACCATAGAATGATATACATTCTGCACATCATCATCTTCTTCTAATTTTTCTAACAGTTTTTCTACATCTGCTTGTTGTGCTTCAGTAAGTTTATTTGTAGTAGTTGGTATTCTTTCAAAACCAGAAGATAAAATTTCTACATTTTCTGTTTCAAAGAAAGCTTGTATGGCTCCAAATTGTTCAAACGGTGCATAAAGAATAATTCCTTCTTCATCATTAAAAACTT
>CAYWOM010000115.1:0-6010 GCA_964459905.1 uncultured Polaribacter sp.
CCCCAAGCTTTGGTTTCCCATTTAAGAATTGGGTTTTTATAAGTATTTTCTTTCAGCCATTTTTCGGCTCTTTTTATCAAATCTAATAGATCTTTATTAGAAGCATCAAAATGCATATTGGTTTTACATCTTTTCTGTTTTACCCAACTCATGGCAATTTTAGAATCAGAATAAATAGGAATATCTTCTTTGTTTTTACTTTTTAACAAGGCAATACCATGTACCAAAGCTAAAAACTCACCAATATTATTAGTTCCTTTTTTAAAAGGGCCTTTTATAAAAATTTGCTGTTTGTTATGCGTTAACACACCCCTGTATTCCATTTTTCCAGGATTTCCAGAACAAGCAGCATCCACAGAAATACTTTCTAAATTAGGTCTACCCAATTTTTCTTTTTCTTCTGATGATAAAGTCGGTTTTTTAGTGTCTTTACCCACATAATCTGCATAGTTTTTGGTTGATGCAATTTCGGCTTCATTTAAATCTACAAAAGATTTGTATTGTGCACCTTCAAAACCATCAATTTGTTTTTTACAGACTTTCCAAGAAGTAAAAACTCCTTTTTTATGCCCGTTCCAAACAACATAAAACTTTTTTTTACTCATTTTCCTTTAAAATTACTTCTTCAATTACCTTAGGAAAGTGTTTTTGCTCTAAAAAATGAATCTTTTCTGCAATAATTTCAGGAGAATCTACGCTTAAAAGTGTCGTTTTTGCCTGAAAAATGATCGCTCCTTCATCATAATTGGCATTTACGAAGTGAATTGTGATACCAGTTTCAGTTTCTTTATTTTCTTTTACAGCTTTATGAACGTTCATTCCGTACATCCCTTTTCCACCATATTTAGGTAATAAAGCAGGATGGATGTTAATGATTTTATTAGGAAAAGCATTAATAATACTTTGTGGAATCTTCCATAAAAACCCAGCTAGAATAATGTAATCTGCTTGTTCTTTTAACCTATTTAAAATAACATCGGTAGAAAAAAACGCTGTTTTATTGAAGTATAAACAATTGACATTTAGTTTTTTGCACCGATCAAAAACTTTGGCATGTTCATTGTTACATAACACATTAGTAACCTTAGCGGTTTTAGTGTGATTAAAAAACTTAATAATATTCTCTGCGTTCGATCCTGAACCAGATGCAAAAATAACAATACGCTTCATATCTAATTTCTAAGGTACAAAAAAAGGAATAATTATTAACAAAGTGATTATTTTAAGTAAAGATTAAATTATTTTATTTACTTTTAGTAATCATTTTTAGGGCAAACATTAGTTATAATTAATAAGATTTGTATTTTTGCCCTGATTTAAAATTTAAAATAAAAAATTATGTCAGACATTGCATCAAGAGTAAAAGCGATTATCGTAGACAAATTAGGAGTAGACGATAACGAAGTAACAACAGAAGCTAGCTTCACAAACGATTTAGGAGCAGATTCTTTAGATACTGTTGAGTTAATTATGGAATTCGAAAAAGAATTTGATATCCAAATTCCAGACGATCAAGCTGAAAACATCGGAACAGTTGGTCAAGCAGTTAGCTATATAGAAGAAGCAAAAAAGTAATAACTTATAGCATATGCAATTAAAACGAGTAGTAGTAACTGGACTTGGAGCATTAACGCCCATAGGAAATAATATTGAAGAATATTGGAACGCTTTAGTTAACGGAGTTAGCGGAGCTGCACCTATAACGCATTTTGACGCTTCCAAGTCCAAAACTCGTTTTGCTTGTGAAGTAAAAAACTTTGAACCTACAGATTTCATCAATAGAAAGGATGCTCGTAAAATGGATAAATTTACGCAATATGCAATGGTAGCTTCAGATGAAGCAATTGCAGATGCGAATTTAGATTTAGAAACCATTAATAAATTACGAGTTGGTGTTATCTGGGGAGCAGGAATTGGTGGTTTAGAAACATTGCAAAATGAAGTTTTAAAATATGCTGCTGGAGATGGAACTCCAAAATTTAATCCTTTCTTTATTCCAAAAATGATTGCAGACATTGCACCAGGTCATATTTCCATTAAACATGGTTTTATGGGGCCAAATTACACAACTGTTTCCGCATGTGCATCATCTGCAAACGCGATGATAGACGCCTTAAACTATATTCGTTTAGGTTATTGTGATGTTATTGTTACTGGTGGTTCTGAAGCAGCCGTTGCTATTGCAGGGGTTGGCGGATTTAGTTCTATGCAAGCGTTATCAACAAGAAATGAAAGCCCAGAAACTGCCTCGAGACCATTTGACGCAACCAGAGAAGGTTTTGTTTTAGGTGAAGGAGCAGGAGCCATTGTTTTAGAAGAATACGAATACGCCAAAGCACGAGGCGCAAAAATTTATGCAGAAGTAATTGGTGGTGGAATGTCTTCTGATGCGTATCACATTACAGCGCCACATCCAGAAGGAATAGGTGTAATTGCTGTAATGAATAATTGTTTAGAAAATTCTGGAATAAAACCAGAAGATGTAGATCATATTAACACACATGGTACTTCTACGCCACTTGGCGATGTAGCAGAACTGAAAGCTATTTCAGCTGTTTTTGGAGATCATGCAAAGAATATTAACATCAATTCTACAAAATCAATGACGGGTCATTTATTAGGTGCTGCAGGTGCTATAGAATCTATTGCTGCAATTTTAGCAATGAAACATGGTATTGTACCGCCTACGATAAATCACACGACAGTTGATGAAAACATTAATCCAGAGTTAAACTTAACCCTTAATAAAGCTCAAAAAAGAGATATTAAAGTGGCAATGAGTAACACCTTTGGTTTTGGTGGCCACAATGCTTGTGTAGCTTTTAAGAAATTAGATGATTAATCTATGAATTTTATTCGTAAAATAGTAAAACCGCATTCAAAAGAAGATGCAGTGCTTTATTATGAATTAAAAAAACTACTCAAATTTTCTCCAAGAGAAATTAACAAATACAAAAAAGCATTTACCCATAGATCTTTGCAACTAATAGACAGCAAAGGAAACCCTATTAATTATGAACGGCTAGAGTTTCTAGGAGATTCTATTTTAGGATCTGTAATTGCATCTTATTTATACAAAAAAGTACCACAAGGATCCGAAGGGTACTTAACCCAAATGCGCTCAAAAATCGTAAGTAGAGAACATTTAAATGAATTGGGTAAAGATTTTAACTTAATTAGATTTGTAAAAAGCAATATAGACCAAACTAATGTTGGCGATAATATTCATGGAAATATTTTTGAAGCTTTAGTGGGTGCTATTTATTTAGATAAAGGATACAATGCTTGTCAAAAATTTATTTATAATAACGTTATTATTCCTTATGTAGATATAGAAAAGTTAGAAGGAAAAATTACAAGCTATAAAGGTTTAATTATAGAGTGGTGCCAAAAGAAAAAGAAAAAATATTCTTTTAATACTTATGAAGATTCTGGTAACGAAATTATTAAACATTTTAGTGTAAAGATTACTATAAATGGTGTACAGGTTGCCAAGGGTAGAGCTACTTCAAAGAAAAAAGCAGAAGAAATGGCTGCAAAAAGGGTTTATTATGCTTTTCAGCAAGAAATATCTGTAAGCTAGTAAATATTTAGCATTTTTAAACGAGTTATTAAACTTCTCTTTTTCAATAATTTTTTAAAACTAGTTTTAATCTATTAAAATTGTATGACTTTCATAAATACTATTGTATTGAATGGTTAAAATATAAGAACCTGTTGGTAAATCTGAAGTAGGAATAGTAATAGAATTTGCATTTCCATTTATTTCTCTTTTAATTCTAAATACTTTATTATACAAAGTAACAATAAAAAATTCTCCGTTTTGTAACATTGATAGAGGCTGATTTTTAATTTTAACAGTTAAATTAGTATTTGCAGGCACAGGAAATACATCAAAATTTGTGCTATTTACACCAGATGAAGAGCTACTACCATTAGAGCAATTGTGGGCACAGCTTGTTACATTATAATATACATCTTGCCAAGTAGACCAACCACAACTATTTTTTATTCTAACTTTAAAATGGATTTGCTCATTACAGCTTTTAGAGATAATTGCTCTATTGTCTTTACCATATAAATTATTGTCTTGAGACCATGTAAAGTTATCACTTACTTTTTGCCATTCTATTTTTTCTATTTCATTATTTGAAGCATTAAAGTTTAATTCTAACCCAATATCTGTTGCTCCTTGAGGTGCAATTGGTAAAATATGTTGAATAGAAGATGCTGGTATTTTTCTTATAGTTGTAAATAAATGATACCCAATGTTTACTCTTTTAGATACTGAGCCATCTGCATTAATAGCTGTTATTAAAGCTGTACCATATTTAACACCATTTTTTGGTTTTACTGCAATATGGGTGCTATTAGACCAAACTTTTGTTAAATTTCCAGAAAGCTCCCAGCTTGTAGCATTAAATTGACAGTTGCTAAAAGAATATACTTCTGTTGCTGCTGGGCAAATTCTGTCTGCTCCTTTTAAATCACTTCCTGTTAAATATACTGTTGGTGGTTGGTTAAACCAATCTAGTTCTTCTTTTAACTAAGCTACATTTTTTGGAGTTAAAAATATATGGTTTTCATTTTCTTCTGGAGCGAAATAGCTATCAAAAGGGGTTTCTTCTGTACAAACTCTGTCTTTACTTCCAATTACTTCATCTAGAACATTAGTACCAGTATAAGCTAAAGCACTTTTTATTGGAATAAAACTATGAGTTGGGTCTATTACATTTGTGTTTAAATTATGTAATATTAGTGTAAATGGTAGAAGCTCTATACCGTCATCTGGTTCTTCTGATTCATTTGCTAATAAACTTTGGGCATTAAAATAACCTCCTGGTGCTATATCATAGCTTCCTTTGTTATTTGCTATTGACCTAAAGCTAGTTCTTGTAGTATACCAAGACCACCATAAAAATTTTCCTTTTATACCGCCATCAAAAGTAAAGTGTTCTTCATTACCATATTTTTTATTGCTACTATGATAAAAGTCAGCAACTAATTTATCAAAAAAAATATTGGTAGCTAAAGTGTGTACTGCGCCAACCACTGGGTTAGGATAAAATAACGGGCTTATATGTGTTAAATTATCGTCTGTTTTAAATTGAATACTATTACCCGTTACTTTTGATATTAGTGGTGCAATAATAGTAGTTTGCTTTTTTATGAATGGGTTTCTATTAGCTTTGTTAGCAAATAAACCTGTTGTTGGGTTAAAATCTACATTGGCATTTTGTGCAGTTGTGCCATAATTACCTTGATGAAATTCTGTGTTTATAATACCAATAGGCACTACATTGTCTGAATAGTTTTTATTATGTATTTGTATTTTTAATTGTTGTAGCGTTACAAAATTTTTAGAGTAAGAAGCTCTGTATAATTCGCTATATGCTTGTTTAAAATGTGCATAAGAAGACGTATCTATTCTGCTGCCTTGATTAAAAACTTGTATACCAGCAACAGGTACAACCCTATCTATTAATATATTAGAAGTTATACTTGTTTTGTTAATGTTTTGTAACCTATAATCTACCTCATCTGTAAAGTTACCGTTGGTTAATTGTGCTTGTACTTTTAATGAAAATATCATTAACAGCATACAAAATGTAATTTTTTTCATAGTTTTGAAATGTTACCTATTAATAAATTTTGTGTTTGTTGTATTTACTATTTTAGGCAGTTGTTTGTAGCAACTGCTTTTTTAGATTAATTTAAATATCGAATCTACCATCTGTGATTTCTATAATATCGTTTTCACTTGTATTTCTTTTTAACCTTACATTAAATGTTCCTGAGTAAATACCCTCGTTTAAAGAAATTTTTGAAAAATTAATTGAACCCGAATTAGAAAAACTTAAGTATTTTACTCCATTTATTGTCGCATAGACATGGGCAAAATCAGGTTCATCTAAACTATATTCTACTCCAGTACTCTTTTGAAAGTTATAAGCTTCTTCATTAGGAAATTCTTGTGGTATATATATATATATCTTCATAATTTGTTGCC
>CAYWOM010000116.1:0-5965 GCA_964459905.1 uncultured Polaribacter sp.
TGGTAATGCTGTTAAAGAACTTTTTAGTAGAGTTATGATTATGATTTTACTTGCCTTAGTTTGGTTAGAAGTTATCAATGAGCATCAATTTATACTTTGTTTAACCGCTTCTTATTTTTTAAGAATGTTTGTTATGCAGTTGTATGCGTTTAAATTATATACGCCTAAATTCTCTTTTCGTTTACCAGAGAATTTTATGGAAGTGATAAAGTATTCTGGTTATATTATTTTAGCTGGTTCTGCTGGAGCAATTTTATTAGATATAGACAAGGTTATGTTACCAGCCAAAGAAGCCTTAGAGTTTACGGCGTATTATACCGTAGGTGTTTTTATTGCTTCAGTAATTGAAGCGCCAGGAAGAGCAATGTTGCAAATTGTTTCTCCTTTAACGGCAAAAGCACTTAATGAGTCTAATTATATTGAAATGAGGTCTTTATATAAGAGAACTTCGGCTAACTTATTAATTGTTTGTGGATTGTTTTTTGTATTGATAAATTGCAATGTAGCCGAACTTTATTTACTTATAAATAAACCACAATACTCACAGGGCGTGTTCGTTGTTTTAATGGTTTCTATTGCAAAACTTTACAATATGTTATTAGCAAATAACGGGGCAATACTTTCTAATTCTAAACATTATAAAATTTTGTTGCCTTATGGTATTTTTATGGCTGTATCAGTTTATTATTTAAATCTTTATTTAATTGATATATTTAGTATGAACGGGGCAGCATTATCTACATTAATAGTTATTGTTGTTTTTAATACAATTAAGCTTTGGTATGTAAATAAGAAATTTAATGTGCTTCCATTTTCTAAGAAAACGTTACTTACTTTTTTAATTATTGGATCTTTCTTTTTTAGCTTTTATTTCTGGAACTTTAAAATAAATCCGTTTGTAAATATCTTTTTAAAGAGCTCTTTAATAGTGGTTAGTTATAGTTTTATAATTTATAAATTAAATCTATCCCAACAAATAACTGCTGTAATTAATAAATTACTTTATAAAATACAATCTAAATAATCTGCAAGCATATGCAATAGCAAAGCAATAGCTATTACTTTCGTTTTCTTAAAAAATAAACCTAAAAAATAAAAACAAATTGCAAGGTAAGAGTGTAGTGGATGAAAATTAATACTACATCTGTTTTTATCGAAAATTGGGTTTGCCAACAAATGATCTAAATCGACCAACATAGTACTTAGAAAAATTAAATAAACAATTTTCCAGCTACTTCTAAAAAATAAAAGAGCTATAATTAACGGAGCAACAAAATGAAGGCCGTAATGGATAAGAAATTTTACTGTCATTTTTAATCCTTATAAAAAACTAATGGCATTTGGTCCTTCCATAAAAAGTAAATCTAATATTGATAAATTAGGAATAAAACCATGCTTGTCATCAAACATTTGAATATAGTTATCTACTAATTTTTTTGGCTGTTTTTTTACTTCTGCCAAGTTTCTAAAGTCTTTACTGTTAGTAGTTACTAAATATTCTGCTGTTTTTGTAAATTTAGATTCGAGCTGTAAAGCATCATCAATAAATAAAAAACTATCCATATTTAAATCTTGAAGATATTTGTACTTCTTAGAGAAAATAATAGCTAAATCGTCTTCAAAAAACTCAAAAAAAGGAGACGTTCTATAGGCAATTTGTAAAGACTTAAAATGCTGGTCTTGCCAATTAAAATCATTTTCTACTAAGGTGTCTTTTGTTTTTTTTCTTTGATCTTTAGTGGTGTGTTTTACAGGGATACTCAATAACTGTTTTCCACTGCTGTTATAGATGTAACATCTGTTTCTATAACTTTGTTTTTGAAAATTATCGTCCATTTCAAAAACAATTTCAGTTGCTTTTACCATTTCTGAATATTGCGCAATAGGAGAGAAGTAAGTGGGTATAAACAAGGGCATTTTGCTTATTTTTTAATTGATTTTTTCTTTCCCTTATAAAAACTCCACCCAATATAAAGTGCAATCAATACAAAAACTACATATCTATAAGAAACAGGTTCTCCGTCTCCATGCACTGTGGTAAACATTCTGTCCCAACGGATTGATTTTAACTTTTCTTTAAACGTAGGTGCATTGGCATCCCAACTAAACCAAATCATTACAGGTTTTCCTAACACATGATCAAAAGGAACATAGCCCCAGTAACGTGCATCTAAAGAATTATGTCTGTTATCTCCCATTAACCAATAATAATCTTGTTTAAAGGTGTATGAATCTGTTTTTTGTCCGTTTATAAAAATATTTTCCCCAACAATTTGCAAATCATTATTTTCATAATTTTTAATAATTTGCTCGTAATAAGGTATCGATTCTGAATCGATTTTTACAGTTACACCTGCTTGTGGAATATAAATTGGTCCAAAATTATCTTGACTCCATTCATTGCTTTTTATATGCGGAAATATAGCATTATCGGGAGCATGATTAATTTTTGTAACAGAAACTGTTAAAGGAGATTTTTTTAAACGCGCAACTTCATCATCTGTTAAATTGATATTTATTTTGTTGGCAACATTTGTCATTTTAAGACGATTTGCTAAGTCTTGAGAAACACCACCAGCAACTTCTGTGAACAAAGAATCTGAACCAATTTTAGATAAATTAGCGCCTTTTTTAAAAGCTTCTTGTACTCTTGCATCGTTCCAGTATTCGTTCGAAATTTTATAAACTCTTGTTTTACTTTTATCAATTAAAAACTTAGGATATGAATTTCTATCAATAGCAGATTTTGCTTCATAAGTATAATAATACTGTAGTTTTGTTCTATACGGCAATTCGTTTTTCTTACCATTTATATACACATAACCATTTTTAATTTCTAAAGAATCTCCTGCAATACCAACACAACGCTTTACGTAATTGGTTTTTTTATCTACAGGTTTGTAGGTAAACTCGCCAGACGTATCGCCCCACATTGTTTTTAAAGAATCTGTAGGCCAATTAAAACAAACAATATCGTTGTTTTTTATTTTTTGTAAACCAGGTAATCTTAAATAAGGTAATTGTGGTTTTTTAAGATAAGAGGCAGTTCCGGTAAAAGGTAAAGAATCATGCACCATTGGAGCAGCAATTACAGTAGATGGCACTCTTGCACCATAATGAAACTTACTTACAAATAAATAATCGCCAATTAATAACGATTTTTCTAAAGAAGAAGTTGGTATGGTAAAAGGTTGCATAAAATAGGTATGCACCAATGTTGCGGCAATAATTGCAAAGGCAATAGAACTAATCCATTCGCCAATTTCAGAGCGGGGTTTTAAACTTCTACCAGCGTTGTGTTTTGTATCTGTTGCATAATTAATGTAAAAAATATACAAACCTAAAGTTACAATGACTAAAAACGAATCTAATTTTTTGTAAAAACCAAAAGTTCTAATTGTTTCAATCCAAATTACAGGAAACATTAAGAGGTTTACTACGGGTATAAATAATAAAACTATCCACCATTTTGGTCTGTTTATTATTTGCATTAACACAATGCCATTGTATACCGGTATTGCAGCTTCCCAAGCTTTTCTGCCAGCTTTTACATAAAGTTTCCAAGTTCCAAAAAAATGAAGCACTTGTACTACTAAAAAAAAGATAAACCATTCTGAAAATGTCATAATATAATATTTGGTGTTTAATCGAGCGCAGCTAAGATCTTATAATTATTATAAAAACTCTCGACTGCGTTCGAGAAGGTTTTTAGTTAGAGAACATTTGTTCTTAAAAGTTACAGGTTTTAACCAATGTTTAACACATCTTTCATAGAAAAAACACCTGTTTTATCTAAAATCCATTCTGCGGCAACAACAGCGCCTAATGCAAAACCTTTTCTATTGTGAGCAGTGTGTTTAATTTCTATTAAATCTACTTCAGAATCATACCAAACACTATGCGTGCCTGGTACATCAAGAACTCTTTTTGCTACAATAGGTATGTTTTCTTCGGATAAATTTTTTCCTAATTCCCAATTTTTTTTAGAAGTATTTTCTATAATTCCTTCAGCCAAAGTAATTGCGGTTCCACTAGGTGCGTCTAATTTTTTTGTGTGATGAATTTCTTCCATAGAGATTTTATAATCTTCTAAAGTACTCATCATTTTTGCAAGTTGATTATTCAATTCAAAAAAGATATTTACACCTAAACTAAAGTTTGAAGCGTAAATAAAAGCGCCTTTTTTTTCTTTGCACAAAGCCACAGCATGGTTATAATTATCTAGCCAACCCGTTGTACCAGAAATTACAGGAATATTATTGTTTATACAGTTTGTTATATTATTAAAAGCAGCATTTGGTATACTAAAATCGATGGCAACATCGGCTAAGTTTATATCAATAATATCATTAAAATCTTTTTTAATTACAATTTTATGACCACGAGAAATAGCAATTTTTTCAATTTCCTTTCCCATTCTTCCATACCCTAATAGTGCAATTTTCATTTTAAAAAGTGTAGTTAATTGTTAGTCCAATACTTGGTGTTTCTAATCTTATTGGATTCATTATTAAAGAAGGTCTAAAGGATAAATTATCATCGGTATTAAATTGTAGTAAATGCGCATTTACACTTGCTTCAACAATTTGTAGCACGTATAAAATAACCCCAGATAAAAGAGATAAATCTCTATTTTCTCTTAATTGTTCTTGAGCAGATTCTAGCGCATCTAAAGAAATTATTTCTACACCATCTACTAAAAATTCATCAACTTCTCCGTTTTTTCTTAATTTGTAAGCAGTTCTATACCGTTTATAATCGCTATTATTTTGTAAATAATAATATGTTGGTATTGCTAATGCACCCCAAACTATTGGAGCTTTCCAATATTTTTTATTATAAATTTGCCCCATTCCAGGTAAAATAGCTGAATAAAAAGCCGCTTTTGAAGGCGCTAAAGGATCATAAATACCGCCTTTTTTAATTTTTATTTTTTTCTCAGCTTTAACATTATTTACTTTTACAGAATCTTTTTGTGAAAAAAGATTTGTAGTAATAAACACCATGCATAAAACAATTATATTTTTTTTAATAAACACTTATTTAAGTAAGTTTTTAATACGATTAAAATCTTCTTCTGAGTGAAACGGAATGGCTATTTTTCCTTTCCCATTACTAGCTATAGTAACGTCTATTTTATGACCAAAGTATTCGCTAATATCTTTTAAACTATTTTTTATATACCCCGGAATTTGTTTCTTTTTTGGTTTTGCTAAATTACCAGATTTTAAATTTTTAACTAAATCTTCTGTTTGTCTAACAGATAATTTATCTCTTAAAATTTTCTCGTAAATAGCTAATTGATCTTCTGTGTTTTCAATATTTACAATTGCTCTACCGTGTCCCATAGAAATAAAGCCATCTCTCATGCCTGTTTGTAAAATAGGATCTAGTTTTAATAAGCGTAAATAATTGGTAACTGTAGATCGTTTTTTACCAACTCTTGTGCTTAACTCTTCTTGCGTTAATTCAATTTCATCAATTAGGCGTTTGTAAGATAGTGCAACTTCTATTGGGTCTAAATTTTTACGTTGTATGTTTTCTACCAAAGCCATTTCTAGCATTTCTTGGTCGTTGGCAAGTCTAATATATGCCGGTATCGTTTTACGTCCTATTAATTTTGAAGCTCTAAAACGACGTTCACCAGAAACTAATTGAAATGTATTGCCATCTAATTTTCTTACAGTAATTGGCTGAATTACACCTAGTTCTTTTATAGAATTAGCCAATTCTCTTAAAGCTTCTTCATCGAAATAAGTTCTTGGTTGGTATGGGTTTACAGCAATTACATCTAATTCTAATTCAATAATATTACCAACAAATTTGTCTGCATTTTTATCTGATGCAGAATTAATATTTGGAGATTCTTTCAACAAAGCAGATAATCCTCTTCCTAAAGCTTGTTTTTTAGTTGCTTTTGCCATTTTACGAATTCTTTTTTAATAATTCTTGCGCCAAATTTAAG
>CAYWOM010000117.1:0-5906 GCA_964459905.1 uncultured Polaribacter sp.
AAACAATCGAGCGCTTGGTAGCGGCTATTTTACATAACGGCTAATTATAGATACATAATGTTTTAAAAAAGTCTGCGAAGCAAACCGATTATAAGTTTAATGACCCGAGTTCCAATTATTCTTATTGAATACAATGGGTATGGGATATTTTACATAATATCATTATAGCTATCATTTTTTTTATAAATAGTGTGTAGTACTAAACATCATAATTTCTAGCGCGCCATCTGTGTTATAAATAGCTTCATCCACTGGATAAACCTATTTATAAAATGTACTATAATTTATATTATGTTAAATAGAGTGTTTCGAAACAATATAACTACATATTCTGGGTATAAAAATTATAATCTTTTAAAACACAATCTATAAACTCTTTATCTGTTCTATGCTTAGAAACGATACTTGTAACTTCTAATATTTTTGAGCGTAATTTAATAAGTGTTTTATAATCATTAAATTTAGCAGCACTTTTAAAAGTTTCTTTAATAATTCGTGCATCATTATCAGTAAGCTTTATAACATTCGGGTATGTAGGAATATATTTTACTGAAATATTTTCTAATATAGTTTCAGTGAACTTTACGTCATCTTTTAAATAAATAACCACAGTATTTGCAATAATATCTCCAAAACGCTGATTTTTATCAGTAAATAATATCAACAGAAAACCAACTAATTTACCAAACAGAAAAAGCAGCCACAGCAAGGCTTCTCTGTTATCTAGTCCTAAAGAAGCAACATACACAAAAATTAAAATAAACAAATTAAAATCTACAACTCTTAAAAACCATCGCATTATATGGTCTGTTAAAGAAGGTTTAAAACCATCAATATTTATTACTTTTATATGAAATAATCGCTTTCCTACGGTTTGTCCGTCCATCAAAATTTCTGAATACAAAGAATAAAATGTTATCGGTAAAAAAATAAGAATATCCATGGCTTTTAAGGTCCAGCCATCATCACCAAAAGCAGCCTGAATTAGTGTAAAATCTAATACTTTTATAGCAAAATAAACATAGGCAAACTTTAAAATGTTGTCTACACTAAAAGCCATAAGCCGTTGCCCAATATTTGCCAATGTAAAATTAATAGTTACATTTTGTGCCGTTTTTATTTGCAGTCTTTTCATACAATGGTTAAATTCGCTCAGAATGAGAGAAGTCGCTTTTATAAAGCAAAATAAAGAAAAATGGCTCGAATTTGAACAAGGATTTTCAAATAAAGAAAAAAAAAGTCCAGATTATGTAGCAAATTTGCATATTAAGATTATGAACGATCTTGTATATGCCCAAACATATTACCCAAAAAGCAAGGTTACCAAATACCTTAATAAGCTTGCCAAGACTAGTTTCGATACCGTTTATCATTCTAAAAAACGCACTAAAAATGTGTTTCTTTACTTCCTTTTCGATAAAGTACCGCTCCTCTCCTACAAATACAAAAAATATATTTATATCTCTTTTATTGTGTTTTTTTGCTGTTTTTTTGTAGGTTTATTATCTACTTTTAATGATGAAAATTTTGCACGCCAGATTTTAGGAAACAATTATGTAGATACCACTTTAGAAAACATAGAAAGCGGCGATGCTATGGCAATTTACAAAAGCGGAAGTAATTGGGGTACTTTTATTGGTATTTACGACAACAATCAAAGAGTTGGCCTTAATATGTTTTTATCGGGTCTATTTGTTGGTTTAGGAACCGCTTTTTATATAGTGTACAATGCAATTATGGTAGCCGTTTTTCAAGCATTTTTTTACCAACAAAACTCTTTATTTGATAGTATTAAAGGAATATGGATTCACGGAACCTACGAAATTTTTAGCATGATTATAGAGGCCGCTGCGGGTTATATAATTGGCGCAAGTATTTTATTTCCAGGAACTTTAAAACGTTTCGAATCTTTTAAAATAGGCGTTAGAGAGGCTTTTTATATTTTTATTAGCACCATTCCGTTTACATTAATTGCCGCAATTTTAGAAGGTTATGTTACTCGATATTCTAATACAATGCCTACTTTTTTCTGCTTTCTAATTATCGGGTTTAGTTTAATTTCTATTAGTTATTATTATTTGGTTTTGCCTTTTAAAGTGGCCAGAAAACACCAGTTGCGCTAATGAGAAAACAATTTTTAGTGCTTTTTGTAATGTTGTACTCACTTTTTCTATTTTCTAAAGATGCCGTTAAAGATTCTTTAGAAATAAAAATTGACACCATTTTTTACAACAAAAACATAGATTTTACAACACAAAAAGAATTTCAAGAACCTTTAACAGAAAAATATTCTGATAAAGAATTTATCTATACAGAAGATGCTGTAGAAAAAGAAGAACCAGACTCCGCTCCTATTGATACTGCTTTTTTAAACGGATTTATCTATTTTATGGTAAACATTTTCCCATATATATTAGGCGGCTTTATCATACTAATTATTCTAAAAACTTTTTTAGGAACAGAAATAGGATTTTGGAATTTTAAAAATAATTCAAAAAAAATATCAGAGAAATTAGTTTTCGAAGACGAAGATATTCATGAAGTAGATTTAAATGGTTTGTTAAAAAATGCCATTGATAAAAAAGAATACCGATTATCAATTAGATACTATTATTTGTCTGTTTTAAAAGAACTTTATTCGAAAAAAATGATAAAATATCATATAGAAAAAACCAATTCAGAATACCTTTTCGAAATTGAAAATATAGCTACTAGAAAAGAATTTTCGTACTTATCTTATGTATATACATATGTTTGGTATGGCGATTTTCCAGTAGATGAAACTACATTTAAAGTAATAGAAAGTAAATATAAATCCTTTTTAAAATCGAATCTTTGAAAAGTTTTAGGCATATAAAAAAATACATTTTTTTGTTGATTTTATTACAGTTTATTAGCTGTAATAAAACCGATTGGAAAGAAAACTTTAAAGAAAAAGAGAAAACACCGTTTGGTAACTACATTATCTATAATGAAGCCGAAACCCTTTTTGAAACAGAAAACATAACACTTTTAAAAGAAAATATTTACGATTATTTACTTTTTGATGAAAAATCTGAAATAGAATTAAGTACTTATATTTTAATAAAACACGCTGCTTTTAAACACACAGAAGACGGTTTGGTAGATTTGTTAAGTTATGCCAAGGCTGGTAATACCGTGTTTTTATCACTCAATTATTTTTCTGATGAATTAAAAGAACAATTAGGTTTTACTACCAATAATTTAGATAAAGGGATTGTTGAAAACAAAGATTTAAAAAAACTAGCAGGCACATTTTATTTAGAAAATAAAAATTTTAAAGAAAAAGAATATACTTATGATAGAAACATTCGTAGAAACTACTTTTTAGAATACAATAAAAAAAGCACCATTGTTTTAGGAACCAATAAAATAGACGGAGAAAAAGTACCTAATTTTATTAAAATATATCATGGTAAAGGCGCTATCTATTTACATTCTAATCCGGTTGTTTTTACCAATTATTACCTACTAAATGGCAAAGAATATTATGCTAAAAATGTACTTTCTTATCTGCCAAATGAAACTATTTTATGGGACCCACATATTAAATTTAGTAAATATTCTGATAAAAAAGAAGACAATACCTCTGTTTTTAAATTCTTTTTAGAGCACAAAACACTTACTTGGTTTTTAGTAGTTTCTTTGTTTGGTATAGTATTATTTATGTTATTTAATGCAAGAAGAAAACAACGCGCAATTCCTATAAAAGAACCTTTAAAAAACACCACAGTTGCATTTACACAAACCATAGCCAACTTGTATTTAAAAGAAGAAGATCATAAAAATTTGGTCGATAAAAAGATTGCTTTTTTCTTAGAAAAAGTAAGAACCAGATATTTAATTTCTACGTCTAATTTAAACGCAGATTTTATAAATAAATTGGCTTTAAAATCTGGAAATGAATTGCAAAAAACAAAATATTTAATTAACACAATTATCGCTTTAAATAAAAAAGAAAACTGTTCTGAAGAAGAACTAATTGTATTGTATAAAATGATAGAAAATTTCTTTAAAAAATAAAATATGGACACACAAAATAACGGACAAATACCAGAGAATACTTCGCAAACATCAGAAAAAATTGAGTTTAAAAACAGAATAGACTTGTCTGAATTACAAGAAAAGGTTTTTAAAATTAAGCAGCAACTACAAAAAGTAATTGTGGGTCAAAAAGAAATGATGGATTTATTAGTGGTTGCTCTTTTAGCAAATGGGCATGTTTTAATTGAAGGGGTTCCTGGAGTTGCCAAAACTATTACCGCAAAATTATTATCAAGAACAATAGATATCGATTTTAGTAGAATACAATTTACGCCAGATTTAATGCCTTCGGATATTTTAGGAACGTCGGTCTATAATTTACAAACATCAGCATTCGAGTTTAAAAAAGGACCCATTTTTTCGAACATGGTTTTAATTGATGAAATTAACAGAGCACCCGCAAAAACACAAGCGGCAATGTTTGAAGTTATGGAAGAAAAACAAGTTACCATAGATGGTAAAACTTATAAAATGAGCGAACCTTTTGTAGTTTTGGCAACGCAAAACCCCATAGAGCAAGAAGGAACATACAGATTGCCAGAAGCACAATTAGACCGTTTTTTATTCAAAATTAATATTGAATATCCAACTGCAGACGAAGAATTAGAAATTATTATGCGCGAGCAAGCGTTAGAAAACACCACCAAAATTGGTAAGATAGAAAAAGTAATTAGTGGTTTAAAAATTTTAGAATTTAGAGCTTTGGTAAATAAAATTGCTATCGAAGAAAATTTGCTAAAATACATTGCCAATATTGTGGTAAATACACGTACTAATTCGTTTTTATATTTAGGAGCTTCACCAAGAGCAAGTATTGCTATTTTAGGAGCATCAAAAGCGTTTGCAGCTATAGAAGGAAGAGATTTTGTAACACCAGAAGATATTAAAAGAGCAACAATACCAGTATTACAACACAGGGTTATTGTAACGCCAGAGAGAGAAATGGAAGGTGTTAGCAGCAAACAAATCATAGCGCAAATTATAGAAGCGGTAGAGATACCAAGATAAACACTCATCATTTCTAGTAACGAAGTAATTTTTAATTTAGAAGAGCGAAACTTTAAATAAATTGCTTCTTTCCTCGAAATGACAGACTAAACAACAGTTAAGCGAATAAACAGTTACACAATTATACAATTACACCTTTTTTGAAACACTTTTACAACACTTTATTTCTAAACAATAGATTCTTTTATACACTAGCCATTATTGCGCTTTTATTTGTGGTTGGTTTCTTTGTGCCGCTTTTTTTTGATGTTTCTAAAGTGTTGCTATTCATTTTAGCAATTTTAACTTTTGTAGATATTTTAATATTATACAATACTAAACAAGCCATACATATACAGCGTATTTTACCAGAAAGACTCTCTAATGGAGATGAAAATAAAATTACTTTAAACCTCTTAAATTCGTATGCTTTTAACGCGCATTTATCTATTATAGAAGAATTACCCTATCAGTTTCAAAAAAGAGATTTTATTTTTAATACAATTTTAGCATCAAAAGAAAAGAAAACTATTTATTACAATTTAAAACCAACAGAAAGAGGTGTTTATGATTTTGGACATAGCAATGTATATGCAAGTTCGCCTTTGCAATTGGCCACAAAAAAACATATTTTAGTTGAAGAAAAAATAATAAAATGTTATCCTTCATTTTTGAAATTAAGGGAATTCGATTTTAAAGCATTTACCAATAATTCGGTTTCTTACGGAACAAAAAAAATAAGAAAAATAGGTCATTCATTAGAGTTCGAACAAATAAAAGAATACGTTTCTGGCGATGATATTAGAACTTTAAACTGGAAAGCTACTGCCAAAAGAAATCAGTTAATGATCAAT
>CAYWOM010000118.1:0-5892 GCA_964459905.1 uncultured Polaribacter sp.
CTCTTTCGTTGATAGAATATTTTGAGTGAAATACAGAAATTTGATTTCCGAAATAGACTTGTAAGCGTGTTATAATTTGTGTGGTTAACGCAATTTCTGGCAGTAAAAATAAGACTTGCTTACCTTGGTCTAAAACGTCTTCAATTAACTTTGTGTACACTTCTGTTTTACCAGAACTTGTAATTCCGTGTAACAATGTTACATCTTTTGTTTTAAAAGTTTCTTTAATTTCTTTTAACGCAATTTCTTGAAATTCATTAAGCTGTTTTAAATGGTTGGTAGTACCTTTAAAACTAATTCTATCGATTTGTATATGATAAAACTCAAAGATATTTTTGTCTACTAAAGATTTTAAAATAGTTGATGAAACACTTGCTTTTTTCTCTAAATCTTTTGCTTTTATTGGTTTTTTTGAAGTTGATAACTGAAAAAAACCTAAAACTGCTTCTCGTTGTTTTTTTGCTCTTGATAATTCTTCTAATAATGCATTTAAAGAATCGTCTGAATTGTAATTAGTATGCAGTCTAACATACTTAATTAATTTTGGTTTGTATTGTTCGTAAATTTCTTCTTGTACGCTAATTGCTGTTTTTTTAATTAGTGCATTTACAATTGGCATTACTTTTTTCTTACCTAAAATATCTGCAATTTGATGAATGGTTAATTGCGATTGGTGCTGCAAGGCTTCATAAATTAAAAACTCATCATCTAATAAAAGAGATACTTCAGTAAAAGTTTCATTTTTTTTGATAATTGTTTCGCTTTCTAATAAAAAAGCAGACGGCAAAGCAGCTCTGTAAACATCGCCTAAAGAACACATGTAATAGCTAGAAATCCATTGCCAATGTTGCAATTGTTTTTCATTTACCAGTGGTATTTCATCTAAAATTTGATGAATATCTTTGGCTTCATACAGCGTTGGCGCATTTGTATGAATATTAAAAACCAAACCTGTATACATCTTTGTTTTACCAAAAGAAACTGCCACTCGCATTCCTTTTTGTAAAAAAATGGCTTCGTCTTGGGTTACAGAATACGTAAATGTTCTCTGAATTGGAATGGGTAATATTACGTCTATAAAATGTGGCAATAAATAATTTAAATTTATTGTCATTCCGAAAAAGAAACAAATTTAAGATTCTTACAGTTTTAAAATTTAAGATTCTTCGATTCTACTTCTCTTTGAATGACAGTTAGAAGTCAAAATTACATAAAATTCAATATAAAATGTTATTTTTTAAAATTGATTTACAAAGTATAAATTAGCTCTTTTATAATTTTAGAGAAATTAATTAGCAAACAGTTTTAGCCCTGATTGAAACGGCATCCTTTTTTATTTTTCATAAAAAAGATATAGTGAAAAGCAGGAAATAGCTTCTAAAAAATCTAGCGTTTCTAATTAACAGACTGCTTGGTTACCTGTATTTAGTCTTCTAAAGTAGCTTCATTATCTGCATCTATTACTTCTTTGCGTTCTTTTATTTTACGGGTTCCTTCATACAATTCGTATTTTACAAACTTACAATCTAAATCTCCGTTTTTAAGTGCAATTCTTTTAGAGGTTCGTAAGCCTACAGATTTTAAAGCGTCTGTATCTGAGGTAATTAACCACGCTGTAGAGCCTGGGTAATTGTGTTTTAAAGTGTCGCCTATTTTTGTGTAAAATTCTTCTGCATCTATATTTAAACGCTCGCCATAAGGCGGATTAAACAAAATAGTGGTGTTACCAAAAACTTCTTTTTTAGAGTTAAAAAAGTTAACATGGTGCACGCCAATAAATTCTTCTAAATTAGCGTTTTCTACATTGGCTTCGCTTTTTGTACTGCAGATGGCGCTTTGTCAAATCCCATAATTTTAAAATGAGAAGAACGTATTTTCTTTAACAAAGAGTCTTGAATGGTAAAATATAAATCTTCATCGTAATCTTTCCAATTTTCGAAGGCAAACAATTTTCTGTTAATATTTGCAGGAATATTATTAGCAATCATTGCTGCTTCTATTAAAATTGTTCCGGAACCACACATAGGGTCTATAAAATTTTCATCGCCTGTATAACCAGATAATAAAACCATACCAGCTGCCAAAACTTCGTTTATTGGCGCAATATTAGTGGCGGTTCTATAGCCACGTTTGTGCAAAGAATCTCCAGAAGAATCTAAAGAAACGGTTAACCATTCTTTTTGTATGTGAATGTGTATTTTTAAATCTGGATAATCTAAATCTACATTGGGTCTTTTGCTATATTTATGTCTAAAATAATCGGCAATTGCGTCTTTAGATTTTAAAGAAATATAATGAGAGTTTGATGTAAAATTCTTAGAATTAACAACGGCTCCGATTGCAAAAGTGCCTTCTGTATCTAAAAAGTTTTCCCACTTTATTTTTTGAATAGCTTCGTATAAATCTTCTTCATCATAAATTTTACAAATTTTAATGGGTTTTAAAATTCTAACAGCTGTTCTTAACGCAATATTTGCTTTGTACATAAAGCCAATATCGCCTCTAAAAGAAACGCTTCTTACAGCTTCTTTAATATCTTGAGCGCCTAAATTTTTTAGTTCTTCTGCTAAAACACCTTCTAAACCAAAAAGTGTGGTGGCAGTCATTTTAAAATCCTTGTTCATCCTTATAAAATTGACTACAAAAGTACACTTTATTGTTTAAATTTTAAGCTTTAGCGTTGGAAGTATTACTTTGTTAAAATTTCATTTTTTACAAGGTAAGTTTTAGTTACTTTTACAGACTTAACATACTTATGAAACAAAAAGATTGGTTTACAGATTGGTTTAATACATCTTATTATCATATTTTATATAAAAATAGAAATGATGAGGATGCGCAGTTATTTATGAAAAATATAACTACATTTTTAAAGTTAGCAAAAACCACACATATTTTAGATTTACCTTGCGGAAAAGGAAGGCATGCAGTATTTTTAAATTCTTTAGGTTACAAAGTTACGGGTGGCGATTTAGCGGAAAACAGTATTAAATTGGCAAAAGAGTTTGAAAATGATACCTTAAAATTTAAGGTACATGATATGCGTAAACCATTTAATAACAAGTATGATACTATTTTTAACCTATTTACTAGTTTTGGTTATTTTGAGGATGATAAAGAAGATATTTTAATCTTAAATAACATTAAAAGCGGGCTGAAAAAAGATGGTTTTTTTGTTTTTGATTTTTTAAATGCAGAAAAAGTAAAGCTTAATTTAGTAACCGAAGAAGTAAAAATTGTAGACAACATTACTTTTAACATACAAAGAGAAATTAAAAATGGATTTATTTTTAAACATATTTCTTTTTTTGATAATAACAAACAACATTCTTATACAGAACAAGTAAAATATTTAGATTTAGAAAAAATGACAGCTTTCTTTAATGAAGTTGGTTTTACAATTACCAATGTTTTTGGTAATTACCATTTAGATAATTATAGTTCTAAAACGTCAGACAGATTAATTATTGTTGCAAAATGAGTTACCTACTATTAATAGCATCTGTATTTATTGGTTCTTTATTAGTTTTTATAATAAAACCTAATAAAAAAATTGTGCGTTTATTATTGGCTTTTAGCGGTGCTTATTTATTATCGGTAACTATTTTACATTTATTGCCAGAAGTTTACGGAGCCTCTACAGAGTTTAAAAAAATAGGAATTTTTATACTTGTTGGAATTATTTTACAATCGGTTTTAGAATCTTTTTCTAAAGGCGCAGAACATGGGCATATTCATATACACAGTAACGGAACAAAATTTCCTACACTATTATTTGTAAGTTTATGTTTGCATGCTTTTTCTGAGGGATTGCCAATACACAATGCAAATGACAATTTATTATGGGCAATTGTGGTGCATAAAATTCCGATTGCAATTGTTTTAACTACTTTTTTAATTCAAACAAATTATTCAAAAAAAACTACTATTATTTTCTTGTTATTTTTTGGGTTGATGAGCCCGTTTGGGGTTTTATTGGGAGATAAAATTCAGTTTTTTACTACGTATGCAACAGAAATAACGTCCTTAATTATTGGTGTTTTCTTACATATATCTACCATTATTCTTTTCGAAAGCTCTGAAAACCATACATTTAATTTGCAAAAATTTATAGCTATTATTTTAGGGGTTTTATTAACTATTTTTACTTTATAGGATTAAAAGCATCAACTTAATTACCTACTTCATTCATAAATTTTATACGCATTAAACGCAATACATCATCATCATAGTCTCCATTAAATTCATCTAAAGCTTCTTGAATATTGTCTGACTCTGCTTCCATAAAATAGTCATGAATTTCTTCTTGTTGCTCTTCATCTAGCAAATCATCTAAAGCATAATCAATATTTAATTTGGTACCAGAATAAATAATAACCTCCATTTCTTTTATCAAATCATTCATTTCCTTTCCTTTAGATTTTGCAATATCCTCTAAAGGTAATTTTCTATCGGTATTTTGAATAATGTATAGCTTTAATCCAGAATTTACACCGGTACTTTTTACAATTAAATCGTCTGGTCTTAAAACATCGTTTTCATCTACGTAACTTGCAATTAGTTTTACAAACTCTTTACCGTATTTTCTGGCTTTTCCTTCTCCAACTCCATGAACTTTAGACATTTCTTCTAAATTTATTGGATATTTTAGCGCCATATCATCTAAAGAAAAATCTTGAAAAACTGCAAAAGGTGGCACCCCTTGTTTAGTGGCTTCTTTTTTACGCAAACCTTTTAATAGTTTTACTAATTTTTCATCGGCAACACCGCTAGAAGATTTGTCATTTGTAGTAATATTGGTATAATTTTCTTCGGAATATGAGTGATCTTCTGTCATCATAAAAGAAGTTGGATTTTGCATGTACTCTTCTCCTAATTTTGTTAATTTAACAACACCATATTGTTCTATTTCTTTTCTTATATAATAAACCACTAAAACTTGGCGAATTAATGCCATCCAATAAGACGCGCTTTTGTCTTTGCCAATTCCAAAATGGGGTTGTAAATGTGTTTTATGCGATGTTAACAGAGCATTTTCTTTACCAATAATAGTATTTACAACCTCTTTAGACTTGTACTGTTGTAAGGTATCTTTTACTACAGATAATAATTTAACAACATCATGTTTTGCCTCGTGTTTTTTCTTCGGATTTCTAGAATTATCATCCATATCTGCACCAAGTCCGTTGTTTTCATTAAACTCTTCACCAAAATAATGCAATAAATATTTACGTCTGTTCATAGAAGTTTCTGCATAACCAACTACTTCCTGTAACAATGCATGGCCTATTTCTTGCTCTGCAATGGGTTTACTTGCCATAAATTTTTCTAACTTTTCTATATCTTTATATGCATAAAAAGCCAAACAATATCCTTCTCCGTCATCTCGTCCTGCTCTACCGGTTTCTTGATAATAGCTTTCTAAACTTTTAGGAATATCGTGATGAATAACAAAACGCACATCTGGTTTGTCTATTCCCATGCCAAAAGCAATGGTAGCAACAACAACGTCGCAATCCTCCATTAAAAACATATCTTGATGCCTAACCCGTGTTTTTGCATCTAAACCAGCATGATACGGAACCGCTTTTATCCCATTTACTTGTAAAACTTGTGCAACTTCTTCTACTTTTTTTCTACTTAAACAATAAATAATACCAGATTTTCCCATTCGTTGTTTTACAAAACGAATAATATCTTTTTGAACATCTGCTGTTTTTGGCCTTACTTCATAAAATAAATTTGCTCTATTAAAAGAAGCTTTAAATCTATTTGCATCGGTTATTCCTAAAGTTTTTAAAATATCTTCTTGTACTTTTTCTGTTGCTGTGGCGGTTAAACAAATTACAGGAACATTGTCTATTGCCTTAATAATATGTTTTAAATTTCTAT